>JALHNN010000102.1 GCA_022843505.1 Sulfuritalea sp. | reverse complement strand
ACGCCCACCGTGGCCGGCAGCGACGAAATCGACACGCAACCGACGCTGGGCTTCCAGAGAGTCATTCAGCGCGCGATTCTTCACGTTCAATCCTCCGGAAAGAAGGAGGTCACCGGGGCAAATGTCCTAGTGGCGATCTTCGGTGAAAAGGACTCGCATGCGGTTTTCTTCCTGCAGCGGCAGAATGTTTCGCGACTTGATGTGGTGAATTTCATTTCCCACGGTATTACCAAGACTCCCCAGGGGCGCGGTAGCAAGGAAGAGCCCTCCGAGACCGAGACCGAGACCCAGGAAAAGGGCGGCGCGTTGGAAAGCTTTACCCAGAACCTCAACCAGCTGGCGCTCACAGGCAAGATCGATCCGCTGATCGGGCGCGACAAGGAGTTGGAGCGCGTCATCCAGACCCTCTGCCGTCGCCGCAAGAACAATCCCCTGCTGGTCGGTGAAGCGGGCGTGGGCAAGACGGCGATTGCCGAAGGCCTGGCGCGCCACATCGTCGAAGGCCGCGTACCGGAGATCCTTGCCAATGCCACCGTGTATTGCCTGGACATGGGCGCCCTGCTCGCCGGCACCAAGTACCGGGGTGATTTCGAGCAACGCCTGAAAGGCGTTCTGAAGCAACTTGCGGACAACCCGAATGCGATCCTGTTCATCGATGAAATCCACACCTTGATTGGTGCGGGCGCGGCGTCGGGCGGCACCATGGATGCCTCCAATCTGCTAAAACCCGCGCTGTCGTCCGGCGCGTTGAAGTGCATCGGCGCCACAACCTACACCGAGTTCCGCGGAGTATTCGAGAAGGATCACGCGCTGTCTCGCCGGTTCCAGAAAGTCGATGTGAATGAACCGTCGGTCAATGAAACGGTATCCATACTTCGCGGTCTGAAGTCACGCTTTGAGGAACACCACGGCGTGAAGTACTCGTCCGCGGCAATCTCATGCGCTGCCGAGCTTTCGGCGAAGTACATCAACGACAGGCATCTGCCTGACAAGGCCATCGACGTCATCGACGAGGCCGGCGCCGCACAACGCATCCTGCCCAAGTCGAAGCAGAAGAAGACCATCGGCAAGCTCGAGATCGAAGATATCGTCGCCAAGATCGCGCGCATACCGCCACAACATGTTTCGGCGGATGACCGCTCGGCACTGAAGAACCTGGATCGCGACCTGAAGAACATGGTCTTCGGCCAGGAGGCTGCGATCGACGCGCTGGCCAAGGCGATCAAAATGTCGCGCTCCGGTCTGGGCGATCCGCAAAAGCCGATCGGCTGCTTTCTGTTCTCGGGCCCGACCGGCGTCGGCAAGACCGAGGTCGCGCGCCAGCTGGCCTACGGCATGGGGATCGAGTTGATCCGCTTCGACATGTCCGAATACATGGAGCGCCACGCCGTGAGCCGCCTGATCGGCGCGCCTCCGGGGTACGTCGGTTTTGACCAGGGCGGATTGCTTACCGAGGCCGTGACCAAAAAGCCGCATGCGGTGCTGCTGCTCGACGAGATCGAGAAGGCCCATCCCGAGGTATTCAACATCCTGTTGCAGGTCATGGACCATGGCACGCTGACAGACAACAACGGACGCAAGGCGGACTTCCGCAATGTCGTCATCGTCATGACCACCAATGCCGGAGCCGAGGCCCTGCAGAAAACCAGCATCGGCTTCACCGCGAACAAGGGCCAGGGTGACGAAATGGCCGACATCAAGCGCATGTTCACGCCCGAGTTCCGCAACCGGTTGGATGCGATCATCTCTTTCCGTCCGCTGGACGCCGAAATCATCCTGCGGGTGGTCGACAAGTTCCTCATGCAGCTCGAGGGCCAACTGCACGAAAAGAAGGTGGAGGCGGTTTTCACCGATGCATTGCGTGCATGGCTTGCCGAGAAGGGCTTCGATCCCCTGATGGGTGCTCGACCGATGGCGCGCCTGATCCAGGACACCATACGCTCGGCACTTGCGGACGAGCTGCTCTTCGGTCGCCTGGTGCATGGCGGACGAGTCACCATCGACCTTGACGACAACGAGAAGATCAAACTCAGCTTCGAGGAAGTCGCCAACACCCCGCCCATTCCCTCGCCGCTGGAGTAATCCGCGGTGGCCACCGTCACGGGCCTCGCGGCCCGTTTTTTTTTGGATGCCCCCTTTATGACACTGCTCACCACCGATCTCTGTGATGCAAATGAAGACAGGGTACGTGTCGTCGAACCCATGTTCAGCAGTTTTGGCGGCCGCGACGCCTTCCATGGCCAAATCGCCACCCTCAAGTTATTCGAAGACAACACGCTGGTGCGCAAGACGCTCGAGGCGCCGGGAAATAACCGGGTCCTGGTCATTGACGGTGGAGGTAGCCTGCGACGCGCGCTGGTCGGCGACCAGTTGGCTGCCCTGGCGGTAAAAAATGCCTGGTCCGGCATCATTGTCTACGGCTGCATTCGCGACTCGCGAGCCATCGGCGAAATGGACATTGGAGTGTTTGCACTCGACACGCACCCAATGAAGACGCGAAAGTTGAATACTGGCGAAGCGGATCTCCCGTTGACGTTTGGCGGAGTGACATTCATTCCAGGCGAATGGCTATACGCCGATGAAGATGGTGTGATCGTCAGCAGCGAGGCACTTCACTGACCCATACTCTTATATAAAACATATGTCAGACAGAGCTTTCGATTCGCGATTCAGAATAATATTTTACATAGTGGAATATTGATCCTAACTACCTGCAGTTTAATCAAAAAATATTATCCATAGTCTTATATAAGACCGTTGCTGCAACGCAAAATCCTCTTTATACTGTCGATGTTGCTCCTCACTGGAGCCCCCCTTTTTCGACAACCCCTGCAAGAGGATTCATGATGACTGATCGCAAAGCACAAGCCGCCGCCCTGGCCAAGGACTGGGCAGAGAACCCCCGCTGGAAGGGCATCAAGCGCGGCTACAGCGCCGAAGACGTGGTGCGCCTGCGCGGCACCTTCCCGATCGAATACACCGTGGCCAAGCGCGGCGCCGAGAAGCTCTGGTCGCTGGTCAATGGTTCGTCGAAGAAGGGCTATGTCAATGCCTTTGGCGCCATCACCGCGGGCCAGGCCATGCAGCAGGCCAAGGCGGGCCTCGAGGCCGTGTATCTATCCGGCTGGCAGGTTGCCGCCGACGGCAACACCTCGGAGACCATGTACCCCGACCAGTCGCTGTATGCCTATGACTCGGTGCCGACCATGGTCCGCCGCATCAACAACACCTTCAAGCGCGCGGACGAGATCCAGTGGTCGCGCGGCATCAGCCCCGGCGACAAGGAATTCGTCGATTACTTCCTGCCCATCGTAGCCGACGCGGAAGCCGGCTTCGGCGGCGTGCTGAACGCCTTCGAGCTGATGAAGAACATGATCGCCGCCGGCGCCGCCGGGGTGCATTTCGAAGACCAGCTCGCTGCCGTGAAGAAGTGCGGCCACATGGGCGGCAAGGTGCTGGTGCCGACCAACGAAGCCGTCGAAAAGCTGATCGCCGCGCGCTTTGCCGCCGATACCATGGGCGTGCCGACCATCATCCTGGCGCGTACCGATGCCGAGGCCGCAAACCTGCTGACCTCCGACCATGACGCCAACGACAAGCCCTTCATCACCGGCGAGCGCACGCCCGAGGGCTTCTACCGCGTCAAGAACGGCCTCGAGCAATCTATCAGCCGCGGCGTCGCCTACGCCCCGTATGCGGACCTCGTCTGGTGCGAAACCGGCAAGCCCGACCTCGGCTTCGCCCGCGAATTCGCCCAGGCCGTGCAGGCCGCCTCGCCCGGGAAGCTGCTCTCCTACAACTGCTCGCCCTCCTTCAACTGGAAGAAGAACCTCGACGACAAGACCATCGCCAAGTTCCAGGAAGAACTCGCCGCGATGGGCTACAAGTACCAGTTCATCACCCTGGCCGGCATCCACATCAACTGGTTCCAGACCTTCCAGTTCGCCCACGCCTATGCCCGCGGCGAAGGCATGAAGCACTATGTCGACATGGTGCAGGAGCCTGAGTTCGCCGCGCGCGACAAGGGTTACACCTTCGTCTCGCACCAGCAGGAAGTCGGCGTCGGCTACTTCGACGACGTCACCACCGTGATCCAGGGCGGCGCATCGTCGGTGACCGCGCTGCACGGCTCCACCGAGGAAGAGCAGTTCCACTAGGCTTCCACGGCATCGCTTCACGCAAGGCCGCAGCGGGAAACCGCTGCGGCCTTTTCGTTATCGCCGGCCCGCAGGGGCGGACGGCATCCACAGGATTGCGTTACAGTCGGCGCAAGCGCAATGCGCAAACCAGACACAACCATGGGCGACGGACGCAAACAGAAAGGCAAGTCGATGCTCTTGTCTGCCATCCAGATCGGCCTGCTGACCTATCTCGGACTGGCCGCACTGATCTACTTCAAGCAGGACGCACTGGTGTTCCAGGCAGAGATGGATCGTGGGTATCAGGTGACGCCGGCCAGCATCGGCCTGCGCTTCGATGCACTGACCCTCGTCACCGACGACGGCGAAAAGCTCGACGGCTGGCATGTCCCGGCCAAGGCCGGTGCGAGCGCACGCGGCCTTGTCCTTGTCTTCCACGGCAATGCCGGCAACATCGGGCATCGCCTCGACTATCTGCGCATGTTCCACGATCTCGGTTATGCCAGCCTGATTGTCGACTACCGTGGCTACGGCCACAGCAGCGGCAAGCCATCCGAGGAAGGCACTTACCTCGATGCCTCCGCCGCGTGGCGCCACGCCACGGGCGCCCTCGGCTACCCGGCGACGAGGATCGTCGTCTTCGGCGAATCGCTGGGCGGAGCAGTTGCAGCGCAACTGGCAAGCTCCCAACGACCGGCGGCGCTCGTCCTCGCATCGACCTTTACGTCAGTGCCGGATCTCGGTGCCGAGATCTACCCATGGCTCCCGGTGCGCGCCCTCGCCCGGATACGCTATGACACGCGCGAGCGCCTGGCAACGATCGCTGCTCCGGTCCTGGTGATCCACAGCCGGGGCGACGATATCATTCCCTTCGCCCATGGCGAGCAGTTGTTCGCCGCGGCCAGACCGCCCAAGCGATTCCTCGAAATCGAGGGCGGCCACAACGACGGCTTCGTCTTCAACCGCGACTCTTGGGCACGCGGGCTCGACGACTTCCTGCGCTCGGCCCTCGAGCGACAGGCGACTCAGACGCCGGCCGCTGCCGTCCAGTAGGCGGAATCGCGCCAGCGCGCCTTCAGCAGGTCGATGAACGAGCGCACGCGCAGCGGCAGGTGGCGGCGTTGCGGTACCACGGCATGGATGCCAACTGGCGGTGCGGCATACTCGTCCAGCACGGTCACCAGACGCCCGGCCGTGATATCCCCGCCAACCTCCCACAGGGACCGCCAGGCCAGACCCTTGCCCGCCAGTGCCCAATCGTGCAACACGGCGCCGTCGTTGCATTCGAAGCCGCCGCTTACCTTGATCAACCTGACTTCATTGTCGATGCGCAGTGTCCAGCCGCGCTGCTGGCGCAGGGACAGGCAGTTGTGCTCGGCGAGGGAAGTCGGCGCTGAGGGCACGCCGAATCGGGTGATGTAATCCGGGCTGGCTACCACCACCCGACGCATCTCGCCGAGCCGGATGCTGATCAGGCTGGAATCCGCCAGGTCGCCGATGCGGATCGCACAATCGACGTTCTCTTCGACCAGGTCGACCACGCGATCCGAAAGGTCGAGGCTGACGGTGACCTGCGGATTGAAATCCATGAACTCCATGGCCAGAGGCGACACATGCCGCCGCCCGAAGCCTGCCGGCGCGGATACCTTCAGATGCCCGCCGGGGCGGATGCCCCCCAGACTCACCGCCCCCTCGGCATCCGCCAGTTCCCGCAGGATGCGCTGGCACTCCTCAAGGAAGGCTGCCCCCTCGAAGGTCAATGAAATCCGGCGCGTCGTGCGCAGCAGGAGTTTGGCGCCGAGGCGCTCTTCCAAGGCGTCGAGCCGGCGACCGATGATGGCCGGCGTGACACCCTCGACCCGGGCGGCGGCCGACAGGCTGCCGCGACTTGCGACATTGACGAACGCAGAAATCTGCTTGAACTGATCCATTACATACTTTTAGTAACTAATCATTTGATCGAATGGTAGCTTCTCTATCCTAATTGGCAAGAATAGAATTTGATTGTTCCAGCAACCCATTTCAAGGAGTTTCTCATGGCCCTGCCCTCCGGCGTCCAGATCAACGCCCCCGTTTCCGCCGAATACGCCACCATTCTTACGCCCGAAGCCCTGGAACTCGTCGCCAAGTTGCACCGCGCCTTCGAACCGCGTCGCCAGGAATTGCTGAAGAAGCGCGTCGAGCGCCAGGCCCGCATCGACGCCGGCGAGATGCCCGACTTCCTGCCGGAAACGAAGCACATCCGCGAAGGCGACTGGAAGATTGCGCCGCTGCCCAAGGCCCTCGAATGCCGCCGCGTCGAAATTACCGGCCCGGTCGAAGCCAAGATGATCATCAACGCCTACAACTCGGGCGCCGACTCCTACATGACCGACTTCGAGGACTCCAACAGCCCGAAGTGGGACAACCAGATCCAGGGCCAGATCAACCTGTACAAGGCCATCCGTCGCCAGCTGAGCTTCAAGAACGAAGCGGGCAAGGAATACAAGCTCAATGACAAGATCGCCACGCTGCAAATCCGACCGCGCGGCTGGCATCTCGACGAGAAGCACGTCCTCGTCGACGGCCAGCGCGTCTCCGGCGGCATCTTCGACTTTGCGCTCGTCTTCTTCCACAACGCCAAGGAACAGGTGGCCCGCGGCGCCGGTCCCTTCTTCTACCTGCCGAAGATGGAATCGCACCTCGAAGCCCGCCTGTGGAACGAGATCTTCTGCATGGCGCAGGACCACATCGGGATGCCGCGCGGCACTATAAAGGCCACCGTGCTGGTGGAAACCATCCTCGCCACCTTCGAGATGGAGGAAATTCTTTATGAACTGCGCGAGCACAGCGCGGGCCTGAATGCCGGCCGTTGGGACTACATCTTCTCCTGCATCAAGAAGTTCAAGAAGAACAAGGACTTCTGCCTTGCGAATCGCGGCGCGATCACCATGGAAGTCCCCTTCATGCGCAGCTACGCACTGGCGTTGGTCAAGGCCTGCCACAAGCGTGGCGCCCCCGCCATGGGCGGCATGAGCGCGCTGATCCCGATCAAGGGCGATCCCGCCGCGAATGAAAAAGCCCTCGCCGGCATCCGCCACGACAAGACACGCGACGCCAACGACGGCTACGACGGCGGCTGGGTCGCCCACCCGGGCCTCGTCTCCATTGCCATGGAAGAGTTCGTCAAGGTGCTGGGCGACAAGCCCAATCAGTGGGAAAAGCAGCGCACCGACACCTACGGCCCCACGGACTGGCTGAACTTCCAGCCCGAGCAGCCAATCACCGAAGCCGGCGTACGCAACAACATCAACGTCGGCATCCACTACCTCGGCTCATGGCTGGCCGGCAATGGCTGCGTGCCGATCCACAATCTGATGGAAGACGCCGCGACGGCAGAAATCTCCCGCTCCCAGGTCTGGCAATGGGTGGTGAGCCCCAAGGGCAAACTCGACGACGGCCGCAAGGTCACCGCGGAAATGGTGCGCGGCATGATCGGCGAGGAACTAGCCAAGGTGAAGGCGGTGGTCACCGCCCAGGGCGAGAAGACCGAGACCTACGACCAGGCCGCAGTGATCTTCGACAAGATGAGCCTCAGTCCCGAGTATCCCGAGTTCCTCACGCTGCCGCTCTACGAAGCGATGGAGTGAAATTTGCTGAGAGTCGGCGCCAGCGGTACGGCGCGACAGATTGGACGGCATTCGGCGCTAGCCGGATGCCGTTTTTCTTGTGCGCCCGGCACGGGCGCACTCTTGTGGGTGTAAGTCCCACCGTAAGTTGATCACAGCGAACGAAGCG
>JALHNN010000101.1:4769-7921 GCA_022843505.1 Sulfuritalea sp. | reverse complement strand
TCTCGAGATCGTTGGTCATCTCGGTCAGCTCGAGAATCTTGTTCTGGTATTCCGCATTGACGGTATGCAGCTCCTCGTTGACCGACTGAAGTTCCTCGTTGGTGCTTTGCAGCTCCTCGTTGCTGGCGAGCAGCTCTTCGTTGGTTGCCTGCAGCTCCTCGTTGGAGGTTTCCAGTTCCTCGATGGTCGCCTGCAGGTTTTCCTTGGTGAACTGGAGTTCCTGCTCCAGGTCATGGATCCGCTGCTCGGCTTCCTGGCTGAGGTCGTACTCCGGGACAGTCGAGGGCAGGTCGGGCTTGGTGCTGGGCATCTCGCGGATGAAGACACCGGCGAGGGCTTCCTGGCCGCGCTTCCCCGAGAGGGCGCGGATATGCATTTGCACCGTGCGCGTGCCGCCTGCCTGGGGCAGGCGGATGTTGCTGTACTTGAGTTCGCGTTGCCCGCCAAATACCTTCTGCAGGCCGGTTGCCAGGGGAATCGACAGTTCCCTTTCGGCCATGCGCGTGATGTCGTTGACCTGCTTTCCCGTGGGCAGCCGCAGCAGACCGGTGCTGTCGCCGGCAAGGTGCATCAGTTCCATTTGCTCGTTGACCACCGCGACCATGGGCACGAATTCCTCGGCCAGGGTTTCCAGCAGGCGCTCCAGCATTCTTTCCTCGTCGCGCAAGGAAGCCACCTGGCCACCGCGCACGAAGCGGGAAATGGGCTGGTTGCGTCCGATGTCGACCATGGGCGAGAACAGGGGGCGGTTTTCGTGGGGCGGATGCTTGCGGCCCCGCGAGCGGTAGATCTTGTGCTTGTTGTGGATCGGGTCGAAATAATTCGACATGTCCCCCGGCGTTTCGCTGGTGCCGAGCAAGAGGAGTCCCTGGGGCTTGAGCGAAAAATTGAAGAATTCGAACACCTTCTGCTGCAGGACCGGCTGCAGGTAGATCAGCATGTTGCGGCAGCTGAGCAGGTCGATATTGGTGAAGGGCGGGTCCTTGATGATGTTGTGCGGGGCAAACACCACCAGTTCGCGCAGCCGGCGGCTGACGTGGTACTGGTTGTCGCGGTGCGTGAAGTATTTGTTGATCAGACCGGCAGGCAGGTCGGCCACGATGCTTTCCGGGTAGACGCCGTTGCCCGCGCGCAGGATCGCATCGCGATCGACATCGGTGGCAAAGATCTTGAGCGGGAGCTTGCGTTCCAGCCGTTCCATGCACTCCTGGGCGAGTATGGCCAGGGTGTAGGCTTCCTCGCCGCTCGAGCAGCCGGCGACCCAGAAGCGCAGCTCATCGCGCGGGTCGGCATTGGCGATGAGCTCCGAGAGTCCGCCCTCGGCAAGCGTGTCGAAGACTTCCCGGTCACGGAAAAAGCTGGTCACGCCGATCAGCAGTTCGCGGTAAAGCGTGCCGATTTCGCTGGGCCGGGATTCGATCAGCCGCACGTATTCGCGCAGGTCGGCGCACTGGCATACCGAAACGCGGCGCTCGATGCGGCGCAGTATCGTGCTCGGTTTGTAATAGGTGAAGTCGAGCTTGGTCTGCTCGCGCAGCAGGGAAAAGATGCGTGTCAGGCCATCCTCGTCGGGCAGCAGGACGCTGGATCGGTCGCTTTGCGTGGTGAAGGGCCGGCGCATGAACCCCATGAGCCGTCCGGGCATTTCCTCCGGCGGCAGGACCACATCGACCAGGCCGGTGTCGATTGCCGCGCGCGGCATACCGTCGAACTTGGCGGATTCGGGGCTCTGCGCCATGACCATGCCGCCCACCTCCTTGATTGCGCGCAGGCCGCGAACGCCGTCGCTTCCGGTTCCGGAAAGGATCACGGCGATGGACTTTTCGGTCTGGTCTTCGCCCAGGGATTGCAGGAAGACGTCGATCGGCAGGTTGAGTCCCTTGCTGTGGTCAATGTCGGTCAGCAGCAGTTTCTGATGAAAAATCCTCAGCACCTTGCGCGGAGGTATCAGGTAAACCGTGTTGGCCTCGACCAGCATTCCCTCTTCGGCGCGCTTCACCTGCATGGCCGTGCGCTTGGACAGCAACTCGACCATCAGGCTCTTGTAGTCTGGCGACAGGTGCTGCACGACAATGAACGCGCAACCGGTGTCGATGGGGGCGCTGGAGAAAAAGGTCTCCAATGCCTCGAGGCCGCCGGCGGAAGCGCCGATACCGATGTAGTACGCAGGGGAGGGGGCCGAGCTGGGTTCTGCGGGGCTTTCGTGGTTCATGGTCCGGATTCAGCGAGGCGTGATCATGGTCTTGCAGTGGCGCCGCCTTGTTTCGCTGACTGCGTGTTCCGGACCTGCTGCGCGGGGCAGAGGACACCGGTGATAATTGACCGGACGATAATAGACGAAAGGCAGAAGCCGTTCTTGATCCTGATCAACGACACGCAGCGTGAGCCAGGCGCCTGATCGCTGCCGGCAGCCAGGTGAAGCCTGCAATGCCCGTGCCCTGGCCTGGGTCTTTAGTATTGACCGTAAGCTTGAAACCCGAAATACTTGTGCGCAGGAAATATTCTGCGTCGGCGCCGCAACTCTTGTCCCACAGGTTTCCTGTCCCGGAGGTTCCATGCTCAAACTCAATGTCAATGGCAAGACGCGCAGCGTGGACGTGGAGGCGGAGATGCCCCTGTTGTTCGTCCTGCGCGACCACCTCGGCCTGCTCGGCGCCAAGTACGGCTGCGGCATCGGCGCCTGCGGCGCCTGCACCGTGCATGTCGACGGCATGCCGGTGCGCTCCTGCAGCCTGCCGGTCTCGGCCGCGGTCGGGAAGAAAGTGGTGACCATCGAGGGCCTCTCGCAAAAAGGCATGCATGCCTTGCAAAAGGCATGGATCGAACACGAGGTGCCGCAGTGCGGCTACTGCCAGACCGGCATGCTGATGTCGGCCGCGGCGCTGCTGGCGGCGAAGCCCAAACCGACCGATGCCGACATCGACCAGGCAATGACCAACCTCTGCCGCTGCGGCACCTACACGCGGGTGCGTGAGGCTATCCATGCCGTGGCGAAAGCGCCGGCGAAGAAAGCGGGGGCCTGAGCATGGAACTCAATCGCCGCCACTTCCTCAAGGCTTCCGCCGCCGTCGGCGGCGGCCTCGCCCTCGAGTTTTCCTTTCCGCTCACGGCCATGGCGGCCAAGGGTCTGCCGCCGACCGAGGTCAATGCCT
>JALHNN010000101.1:0-4759 GCA_022843505.1 Sulfuritalea sp. | reverse complement strand
GGTGATCCACCCCGATGACCGCGTGGTGGTGCGCATCGCCCGTTCCGAGATGGGGCAGGGCACCTATACCGCGCTGGCGCAACTGGTGGCCGAAGAACTCGACGCCGACTGGAGCAAGGTCAGTTCCGAGTTCGCTTCGCCCAACGAGCACATCCGCCGCAAGCGCATCTGGGGCTCGATGTCCACCGGCGGCAGCCAGGGTGTGCGGAGCTCGCAGGACTACGTGCGCAAGGCCGGCGCCGCGGCGCGCATCATGCTGGTGGAAGCCGCCGCTGCCCGTTGGCAGGTGCCCGCCGCGGAATGCATCGGCGCCAACAGCGTGGTCACCCACGTTGCCACCGGCCGCACGCTGCGCTACGGCCAGCTCGCCGCCGACGCGGCCAGGTTGACGCCGCCCAAGGACCCGCCGCTGCGCGACGCCAAGGACTGGAAGATCGCCGGCAAATCGAAGCACCGCTTCGACGTGCCGGACAAGGTGCTGGGCAAGCCGGTGTTCGGCGTCGACGTGGTGCTGCCCGGCATGCTGCATGCCTCGATCGCGCAATGCCCGGTGTTCGGCGGCAAGGTCAGGGGCATGGACGCGTCCGTCGCTGAGAAGATGCGCGGCGTGAAGAAGGTGGTGCGCGAGGGCGACTTCGTCGCCGTGATCGCCGACAGCTGGTGGCGCGCCGACCAGGCCCTGCAAAAGATCAAAATCGACTGGGACGAGGGCGGCAACGGCAGCGTCAGCAGCGAAAGCATCATGAAGCTGCTGCGCGACGGACTCGACGATCCCAAGCTCGCCGAGGCGCGAAAAGTCGGCGCTGGCGCCACGGCGCTGGCGGGTGCGGCGAAGGTGGTGGAAGCCGAGTACTACTCGCCCTACGTCAATCACGCGACGATGGAGCCGCAAACCTGCACCGCCTGGTTCAAGGCCGACGGCACGCTGGAGGTGTGGACCTCGACGCAGAATGCCGAGGCCTCGATGGCCATGGCCGCCGAGACCGCCGGCCTGCCGCTGGAAAAGGTCGAGGTGCACAAGCCCATGCTCGGCGGCGGCTTCGGCCGCCGCGGCGCGCCGCAGGACTTCGTCAGGCAGGGCGTGCTGATCGCCAGGGCGATGCCGGGCGTGCCGGTGAAGATGATGTGGTCGCGCGCCGAGGACATGCAGCACGGCTATTACCGGCCGGCGAGCCTGGTGCGCATGAAGGCGGGGCTGGACTCCCAGGGCAATGTCACGGCCTTCCAGGCCGGCATCGCCTGCCCCTCGATCCTGGCGCTGTTGCGACCGGAAGGGATCAAGAACGGCGTCGATTTCACGGCGGTGCGCACCCTCAACGACATGCCCTACACGATACCCAACCAGCAGATCGACTACGCCATGCGCAACCCGCACGTGCCGGTCGGCTTCTGGCGCGCACCGGGTTTGCAGAACGCCTACTACCGCGAGTGCTTCATCGACGAGCTGGCCGTCGCCGCGGGCCGCGACCCGCTCGAATTCCGGCTGGCGATGCTCAAGCCCGGCGACAAGAACCGCCTGGTGCTGGAGGCGGTGGCCAAGGCCGCCAACTGGGGCAGCCCGCTGCCGGCGGGCGTGCATCGCGGCATCGCCATGTCCGACGGTTTCGGCAGCTTCACGGCGATGGTGGCCGAGGTTTCGGTCTCGGCCAAGGGCGAGCTCAAGGTGCATCGCGTGGTCTCGGCCATCGACTCGGGCTACGTGGTCAACCCCGATACCTGCCATGCCCAGTCCGAGGGCAACATCGCCTTCATGGTCGGCGCCACGCTCTACCAGGAGAACACCGTGGCCAGGGGGCGCATGGTCGAGGCCAATTTCGACCAGTTCCGCCTGCTTGGCCTGGATGAGATGCCCAAGGTGGAAACCGTCCTGGTGCCGACCGGCGGCTTCTGGGGCGGCCACGGCGAGCCGGGCGCGCTCTGCGTGGCGCCGGCCCTGTGCAATGCGATCTTCGCCGCCACCGGCAAGCGCATCCGTTCGCTGCCGCTGAAGCACCACGACCTGCGCCGCGCGTGAAGCAGGCCGCCGTCTTGCTGCTGGCCGCGTTGTCGCCGGTCGCGGCAGCCGGCGATGCCATCGACGTGCCGCTGGCCGTGGCAGGTGACGCCCAGCGCGGCCGCGCCGTCTTCCTCCAGCGCGAGCAGGGCCACTGCGTGATCTGCCATGCCGTCAGCGGCGCGGCGCCGGCGGGCGATGTGGGCCCGGCACTGGACGGCATCGGCGCGCGACTCACGGCGGCCCAGTTGCGCCAGCGCGTGGTCGATATCACCCAGGTCAAGCCCGACGCGGCGATGCCGGCCTTCCATCGCACGGAAGGCCTCCAGCGCGTCGCGGCCGCCTATGCCGGCAAGACTCTGCTCGACGCGCAGCAGGTCGAGGATCTCGTCGCCTACCTCGGCGGGCTGAAATGAAGCGGCGCCATTTCCTGCAACTGGGCGGCATCGGCCTGGCCAGTACCGCTCTGCCGCTGCACGCGCAGCAACTGATGCCGGCGCAGGATCTGGCCCCGCTGATCCGTGCCGTCGTCGGCGATGCCGCGCCCAAGTCCGGACGTATCCGCATCACGCTGCCGCAGCTGGCCGAGAACGGCAATTCCGTGCCGCTGGAACTGAATGTCGACAGCCCGATGACCGAGGCCGAGCACGTGCGCAGCCTGCATGTCTTCGCCGAGCGCAACCCGCGGCCGCTGATCGCCAGTTTCCACCTCGGGCCCCATGCCGGTCGCGCCAGAGTCACGACGCGCATCCGGCTCGCCGGCAGCCAGCGTGTCGTCGCCATCGCCGTGCTCTCCGACGGTTCGGCCTGGTCGAACGAGGTCGAGGTCGTCGTCACCTCGGCGGCCTGCCTCGACGAGATGAGCCTATGAGCGCCCCGCCCGGCCGCCCGAAGGGGCGCCAGTCACGGCATGGAGCCGCGCAGCGGCGAACCGCTGTCACCCCCTTCCTCGGGGGCGCAGGCAGGGTTTCGCGGAGCACTGCTCCGTGCTGCCGTAGCCGGCTGGCTGTACAAAGCCAGCCGTGGAACGGGGTAGGGGAGAGGGTTCTTTCATGACCGAGGCTGTGAATGTCGGTCGCCTGCGCGTGCCGCCCAGGGCGAAACGCGGCGAGGTCGTCGAGATCCGCCTGCTGCTGCAGCATCCGATGGAGAACGGCTTCCGGCGCGACACGCTCGGTCGCAGCGTGCCGCGCAACATCATCCACCGCCTCGTCGCCCACTATGACGGCCGCGAGATCCTGCGCGCCGAGCTGGGCACCGGCATGGCCGCCAATCCCTATTTCGCCTTCTTCACCCGCGCCGGCGCCAGCGGCGAGGTCATCATCGAATGGGAGGACGACCTCGGCGTGAAAGGCAGCCTCAGGGCGCCGATCGAGGTGTCGTGAGAATCCTGGCGCTGAGTCTTGCGCTGCTGGCCGCGCCGGCCTGGTCGCAATCCCCGCGCTCGGGCCTGGAGTTCCAGGGCGAGGACATCCGCCGTCTGCAGGGCGACGACTTCGCCAACCCGGCCATGCTCTGGGCCGAACGCGGCGCGGCGGCGTGGCAGCGCAAACAGGGCGCGGCGAACACGTCCTGCGCCGACTGCCATGGCGCGGTCGAGCAGTCCATGCGCGGCGTGGCGGCGCGCCTGCCGGCCTGGGATGCGCGCTTGGGGCGGGTCAGCACGCTGGAAGGCAGGATCACCGCCTGCATCACGCGCGAGCAGCGGGCGGCGGAACCGGCGCCGGAAAGCCACGACCTGGTCGGCCTGCTGGCCTATGTCGCCTTGCCGTCGCGCGGCATGCCGTTGCGGGTGGATGTCGCCGGGCCCGCACAGGCCAGCTTCGAACGCGGACGCGAGCTCTATGCCAAACGCATCGGCCAGATGAACCTCGCCTGCACGCATTGCCACGACCGGCAGGCCGGCAAGACACTGCTCGCGGAGAAGATCAGCCAGGGCCAGCCGACCGCCTGGCCCGCCTACCGCATGGAATGGCAGGCCGCCGGAACCCTGGAGCGGCGCCTGCGTGCCTGCTTTCTCGGCGTGCGCGCGGAAATGCCGAACTACCGCGACGATGACCTGGTCGCCCTGCAGCTCTACCTGGCCTGGCGCGCGCAGGGCCTGCCGCTGGAGGCACCGGGGGTGCGGCGCTGATTTTCGCCGCCCGCCCGTAAGCACCATTCCCGCGTAGACTGTCGCCGTCCAGTGGACATCCTTGCCGAAAGAGGTGCACCCATGAACCGCAAACTGACCGCCGCCGCCATCTCACTCCTCCTGGCTCTGGGGGCCGCCCCGTCCCTGGCGCAGCAGGCGGCGACGAAGCCGGGCAACGGTCTGGCGGTAGGCCAGAATCCGAAACTGCTGCAAAGCACCCGGGATTCGAATGCCGGGGCCGGCAACGGCGCCGACCTCGTCCGCTCCTGCAAGATCGATTTCAGCAGCGGCGCGCACGGGATGAAGATGGTTTGCACGGTGCAGGAAATCGATCCCGGCAACTCGCACGACCACAATCAGTCGCCCGAGTGCGATTACCTCAACTGCGCGTTCGACCCGCAGGGGTCCGGTGGATGACGAGCCGGTCGGGTTCCCGTAGCACCGGCATGGCGAATCCGAAACCATCGACGCGGGCAGACAGCTCCAGATCTTCCTGTCGCAGATGCGGCCAGGTGCCGGCGGCGAAGCGCCTGCCGAAATCCGATTCCCGCACACGCCGGGCGAAGTCTTCCGCCGCCACCGCTTCGCCGCGCAGCAGCGACTCGATGTAGTCGGCGCAGGCGACATCTTCG
>JALHNN010000100.1 GCA_022843505.1 Sulfuritalea sp. | reverse complement strand
TGGCCTTGGTGGCGTCGCCCAGCAGGGTTTCGACTTCGGTGGGGCGGAAGTAGCGCGGATCGACGCGGACGATGGGCGCGGCCTGATTCGCCAGCAAGCTGGCTCCTACGAGGTAGCCGACTTCGTCCACGCCCTGTCCTTCCCAACGGATCTGCATGCCGATTTCTTTTGCTGCCGCATTGACGAAGTCGCGGACGCTGTACTGCACGCCGGTGGCAATCACGAAGTCTTCCGGCTTGTCTTGCTGCAGCATCAGCCACTGCATCTCGACATAGTCCCTGGCGTGGCCCCAGTCGCGCTTCGAGTCGAGGTTGCCGAGGAACAGGCAGTCCTGCAGCCCGAGCTTGATCCGGGCCAGCGCCCGGGTGATCTTGCGGGTGACGAAGGTTTCGCCGCGGATCGGGCTTTCGTGGTTGAAGAGGATGCCATTGCAGGCGTACATGCCGTAGGCCTCGCGATAGTTCACCGTGATCCAGTAGGCGTAGAGCTTGGCCACCGCGTAGGGGCTGCGCGGATAGAAGGGGGTGGTCTCCTTCTGCGGTATCTCCTGGACGAGGCCGAAGAGTTCGCTGGTCGAGGCCTGGTAGAAGCGAGTCTTCTTCTCCAGGCCGAGGATGCGGATGGCTTCCAGCACGCGTAGCGCCCCCAGGGCATCGGAGTTGGCGGTGTATTCCGGTTCCTCGAAGCTCACGGCGACGTGGCTTTGCGCGGCGAGGTTGTAGATCTCGTCGGGCTGCACCTGCTGGATGATGCGCACCAGGCTGGAACTGTCGGTCATGTCGCCGTGGTGGAGGACGAAGCGGCGGTTCGATTCGTGCGGATCCTGATACAGATGGTCGATGCGGTCGGTGTTGAACAGCGAGGTGCGACGCTTGATGCCATGCACCTCGTAGTCCTTGTCGAGCAGGAATTCGGCAAGGTAGGCGCCGTCCTGGCCGGTGACGCCGGTGATCAATGCGACTTTGCGGGTCATGTCTTGCGTCCGTAGTGGTCTTCGAATCTGACGATGTCGTCCTCGCCGAGATAGGTGCCCGATTGCACCTCGATGATTTCGAGCGGGATCTGCCCGGGGTTCTCCAGGCGATGCTTGACGCCGAGCGGTATGTAGGTCGACTGGTTTTCGCCGAGCAGGATCACCTCCTCGTCGCGCGTCACTTTGGCCGTGCCGCGCACGACCACCCAGTGCTCGGCGCGGTGATGGTGCATCTGCAGCGAGAGCGTGGCACCGGGCCGGACGACGATGCGCTTGACCTGGAAGCGCTCGCCGTTGTCGATGCTGTCGTACCAACCCCAGGGACGATGGACCTTGCGATGCAGTTCGGCCTCGCTCCTTCCGGCTGCCTTAAGGCGGCCGACGATGGCCTTGACCTCCTGGGTGCGCTGCTTGGGCGCCACCAGCACCGCATCCGCGGTTTCGACCACCACCATGTCCTCGCAGCCGATGCAGGCCACCAGCCGATGCTCGGCCATCACCAGATTGCCGGTCGAATCCTCGAACCAGACGTCACCCGCCACGGCATTGGCGTCGACATCGTGGCCGAGCGCCTGCCACAGGGCATCCCAGGCGCCGACGTCGGACCACCCGGCAGCGAGGGGAACCACCTTGGCGGGAATGCCGAGTTGCGGGTAGGCCGGCAGTTTTTCCATGACGGCGTAGTCGATGGAATCGGCCGGGCTGGCGGCGAAGGCCGCCGCATCGAGGCGGACGAAGTCGCCGTCGTCCCTGGCACGATCCACGGCGTCCCGGCAGGCGGCAAGGATTCCGGGGGCGAAATGGCCGACGGCCTTGAGCCAGACCGAGGCCCGCAGCATGAAGATGCCGCTGTTCCAGAAGTGCCGCCCTCCCGCCACATACGCGGCGGCGGCGGCGGCGTCGGGCTTCTCGCGAAAGGCACTGATGGCGCGTGGCGCGTCGGCCGCCGTGCCGTCAGCGCCGACTCCTGCCTCTATGTAGCCGTAGCCGGTTTCGGGGCGATCGGGAGCGATGCCGAAGGTGACCACCCCGCCCGCCTCCGCTTCCGGCAGGCCGCGCCGCACAGCGGCACGAAAGGCCTCGGCGTCACGCACATGGTGGTCCGCCGGCGTCGCCAGCAGCACCGGGTCAGCACCGTCGCGGCTGGCATACAGTGCCGCCGCCGTCAGCGCCGGCGCCGTGTTGCGGCCGGCCGGCTCAAGCAACAGGGTCCAGCCCGGCAGGCCGAGTTCGCGCAGTTGCTCGGCGGTGATGAAGCGGTATTCCTGGTTGCTGACAACTATGGGCGGCGCCAGCGGCAGGCCATCGAGACGGCGCAAGGTGTCCTGCAACAGGCTTTCTCCGCCCAGGAGCGGCTGTAGCTGCTTGGGGTGCTTCTCGCGCGACACCGGCCACAGCCGGGTGCCTGAGCCGCCGGACAGAACAACAGGAAGGATCATTGAATTCATGGGAAGACCAAATCGGAACCGGGCATACGTCGCCCGGCTTCGCCGAGCATCTTGTCCGCAGCGGCTACTAGCGACGCCACGAAGGCATGGCCTGACATCAGGGCACTTCCAAGGATCACGGGGTCTTCGACATACTCATGGATCATCTGGTTTCTCAGTTTCCGCATCGCCATCCACTCGTCGGCCGAAGCAATCAGGCCGAGGCGTTCCGCGAGATCCAGATTGTCGATTGCCGCAGATGGCCGTTCTCCGAGAACCGTCAGCAGCAATGGCAACAGCTTGTCGCCAAGCGTGTCCTGCAAGCGCCCGAAACGGCTTACGAAGGCCTCCACCCGCTCGGCCAGTTCCGGGTCTGTTTCGAGCCGGGCGATCTGCGCCGGGCCAAAACCATTCTCGAACAGGCGTTGGTCGGTAGAAAGGAGATGGCGACATTCTTTGCCTACCACCTTCGCCAGGAACTGCAGGCGCGATACAAACTGGGGCTCCAGGGTCACAACAGGCGCCCTTCCTTGAGGGCAGCGTCATGGATGGGCAGGCGCTTGAGGTTCGGTGCACTCAGGACGACATCCACTTTGCGGCCGGAAAAGACACGGGAAACCCTGGCGGACATTCGCGCCGCCAGAAGGGCCGGATTCTCGACCGGCTCCGGCAACTCGAGCAGCAGGTCAAGATCACCTCCGCGTGCCGCGTTGTCCAGCCGCGAGCCAAACACCCTCACCCGCGCGCGGTCACCGGCCACCTCGTGGGCAAGGCGGCGGATGGTATCGATCTGGCTGTCGGTCAGGCGCATGAATTCGTCGTTCCGTGAATGAATCATGGATTATCGCGCACCCGCAGGTAGCTGGGGAAACGCGGCATGCCCCCGGGTGTGAGTTCGCGGTAGCGGTAGGTCACCAAGGTGCCCAGGGGCGGCGGGTCGCGGCGCAGTGCGTCCGACAGGCCGCTGCCGAGGGAGAAGCGCCGTCCGTCGGGCATTTCCATGCGCAGGGCGCCCAGCCTGCCGGCGTGCTTTCCCTTGCCGGGAAGGTGACCAACAACGACGGCCTCGGCGTCAAGCCAGGGCGTGAGCTTGAGCAAGCTTGCGGAACGGCCGGTCTCGTAGGCGGCATCCGCCCGGTGCAGCATCAGGCCTTCGCCCCCGGCGCGAACAATCTCGCCAAGCGTCTTCCTGAGCGCGGCGGCATCGGCCAGCCGGAACTGGGAAACCGCCCTCAGCCAGGGCCGCTGCGCTGCGGCCGCGAGGGCCTCGATCCGCGCTACGCGCTCGGTGAAGCTGCCGGCAGCACCGGGCAGTTCGAACACCATGTAGCGGACCCGCCGCCATTCCGCATCGACCGGCACCTGGCGGCGCACGATCGCCGACAGTTCGTCAAAGCGACCGCGCGCCAGCCAAAGCTCGCCGTCGAGCGCCTCGGCGGGCAAGCCATCGAGGAACCATTGCGGCGCCGAAACCGGGTTGCCGCTGCGGAATCTGAGCACCCGCCCATCCCATATGGCGCGTACACCGTCGAGCTTTTCGCTGATCCAGTAGTTCGATACATCAATGCCCTCATGATATCTCTCGGCCAGCAGCAAGGGCGGTGGCGGGGGCTCCGTGGCCGAAGCCGGCAGCGGCCAGGCAAGCAGCAGCGCAAAGGCGCAGGCAAGCCCGCGCCAATCAAACATGCATGTAGCTCCGATACCAATCCACGAAGCGCTTGACCCCGTCCACTACCTGGGTCTGCGGCGCAAAGCCGGTGACGCGGTTGAGCTCAGTGGTGTCGGCATGGGTCGCGGGGACGTCGCCGTCCTGCAGCGGCAGGAAATTCTTCTTCGCCGTCTTGCCGAGGGCTTGCTCCAGTGCTTCGATATAGGCCATCAGCTCCACCGGCTGGTGGTTGCCGATGTTGAACACGCGGTAGGGCGCCCAGCTCGAGGCGGGGTCGGGGATCTGCTTGTCGAAATCCGTATTGGGTGCCGGCGGCCGGTCGAGCACGCGGATCACGCCCTCGGCGATGTCATCGATGTAGGTGAAGTCGCGGCGCATCCTGCCGTGGTTGAAGACGTCGATCGGACGGTCCTCGAGGATCGCCTTGGCGAAGAGGAACAGCGCCATGTCCGGGCGGCCCCAGGGGCCATACACGGTGAAGAAACGCAGTCCCGTCGTCGGCAGCATGAATAGATGGCTGTAGGTATGCGCCATCAGTTCATTCGACTTCTTGGTCGCCGCGTAAAGGCTCACCGGATGGTCGACATTGTCATGCTCGGAAAACGGCATGCGCTCGTTGCCGCCGTAGATGCTGGAACTGCTGGCATAGACGAAATGCTCGACGCCGGCATGGCGGCAGCCTTCGAGGATATTGACGAAGCCGACCACGTTACTGTCGACATAGGCATGCGGATTGACAAGCGAATAGCGCACGCCGGCCTGGGCGGCGAGGTTGATCACCCGCTGCGGTCGCTCGCGCTCGAAGAGTTCGGCGATGCCGGCACGATCCGCGATGTCGAGCCGCGCCAGCCTGAACCGCGGATTCGGCGTCAGACGCGCCAGGCGCGCCTCCTTCAGGGCGACGTCGTAGTAGTCGTTGAGGTTATCGACGCCGATTATCTCGTCGCCGCGCGCGAGCAGGCGCTCGCAGACATGCATGCCGATAAAACCGGCACAACCCGTGACAAGTATCTTCATATTGTTGTGCCGGTTTCAGAGCAGGCTAATGCCCGCCCCGCGGGTGTTACGCCGAAGCTAAACCCGGCGGCGCCGGTGAGCAGGACCTTCATTTGGGAATTTTCTGAAAAGCCAGCATTTTCGCATACTTGGCGAAACTGGCCGTGCAGCCGATGAGGATGTGGACCAGGCCCGGCAGGCCGTCGAGCAGGCCCAGGCGCAGGAAGTAGAACTTGATGAAACGCAGCAGCGGCGACACCAACAGCTGGATCGGTGTGGCTCGCTTGCCGCGTGCCAGCGCCGCTTCGGCCGCCAGCGTGCTGTAGCGATTCTGCTTCGCCAGGTAGGCCTCCAGCGACTCCGCCGAGTCGTGCAGCAGGTCGCCGGCCAGCGTCCCGACTTCTCCACCCGCGATCACCCGCTCATGCACCGCGTCGTCGGACCAGCGGGCAACACGGCGATCGAAGAGGCGCAGGCTCCAGTCCGGATAGCCTTCGCCATGCCTGAGGTAGCGACCCATGAAACGGTTGCAGCGGGCGAGGCGGTAGGCGCCGAGAGTCGGCGCTGGCAGGACGGCGAGGATGGACTGGCGCAAGGGGGCGCTGACGCGCTCGTCCGCATCGATGCAAAGCACCCAGTCGTTGGCCGCCTGCGCGACGGCAAACTGCTTTTGCGGTCCGAAGCCGCGCCATTCGCTCTCGATCACGCGCGCGCCATGTTTCGCCGCAAGTGCCCGGGTACCGTCCGTGCTGCCGGCATCGACGACGACGATCTCGTCGCAGAAGGCCAGGCTCGCCAGACACGGCCCCAACTGCCCGGCGGCGTCCCGGGTGATCAGGACGGCGGACAGCCGCTGCCGGGGCTCAGGCTTCATGGCCGGATATAATTCGCATACTTCGCATTTTACGGCGCAAGGCGTCACCCCGCCTCCTCGATGCGCATTCTCCTGATCAAGACTTCCTCGCTCGGCGACGTGGTGCACAACCTTCCGGTTGTCACCGATCTGCGCTCCCGATTTCCGGCGGCGACGATCGACTGGGTGGTCGAAGAGGCCTTTGCCGACATCCCGCGCCTGCACCCCGGCGTCGCTGAGGTAATCCCGGTCGCTGTCAGGCGCTGGCGCCGTTCCCTGCTGGCGCCGTCGGTCTGGCGGGAGGTCGGCGCCCTGCGCCGACGCCTTGGCGCCAGCTCGTACGATTTCGCCATCGACACGCAGGGGCTGCTGAAGAGCGCCCTGATCACGCGCATGGTGCCCACCCGCCGCTGCGGCTATGCCGCCGACTCCGCGCGCGAGCCGCTGGCCAGCCGCTTCTACGACACGCGCTTCGAGATTCCCAAGGCGCTGCATGCCGTGGAGCGCAATCGCCGGCTTGCCGCCCAGGCGGCAGGCTACGAAACCACCGGCGCACCGGACTATGGAATCGCCGTCCCGCCAGCACCGGCGCTCTGCGTCCCCGGGGGAACTCCCGGTCCGACCGCCGTCCTCCTCACGGCCACATCGCGCGACGACAAGCTGTGGCCGGAGGAAAATTGGGTCGCCCTCGGCCAGGAACTGGAGGCGCGCGGCCTGCACTGCCTGCTGCCCGCCGGCAATGACGCCGAGCGCGAGCGCGCGACGCGCCTGGTCGGCAGGATTCCCCGGGCACGCCTGCTGCCGCCTTCGGGCCTTGCCGAATTGGCCAGCCACCTCGCCGCGGCGCGCATCGTGGTGGGCGTCGACACCGGCCTGGTGCACCTCGCCGCCGCCCTGGGCCGGCCGACCCTGGCGCTGTTCTCCGCCTCCGATCCGGCGCTCACCGGCGTGCTTGCCCGCACGCCGGCCATCAACCTGGGCAGCCAAGGCCAGCCGCCGTCGGTGGCCGAGGTCATGGCCGTGGCGACACCACTGCTCTGATGCCGCGCCTGATCTACACGCTGGTGGTCGTGCTGCTCCTGCCCTGGGCGGTGCTGCACCTGCTCTGGCGCGCACGGCGGCAGAAGGACTACCTGCGCCACTGGGGCGAACGTTTCGCACGCTACGATGCGGCGCCTTCCGGCCTGCCGACGATCTGGCTGCATGCCGTCTCGGTGGGGGAAACCCGGGCCGCCCAGCCGCTGGTCGCCGCGCTGCGCCAGCGCCATCCCGACCACCGCATCCTGTTCACCCACATGACGCCCACCGGACGCGCCACTTCCGAAGCACTCTACGGCGACAGCGTCGAGCGCATCTACCTGCCCTATGACACGCCCTGGGCGATGCGCCGCTTCCTGCGCCATTTCCGGCCCCGGCTCGGGCTGATCATGGAGACCGAACTGTGGCCGAACCTCATCGGGGCATGTCGCGAGGAGTCGGTGCCGCTGCTGCTGCTCAATGCCCGGCTGTCGCAACGCTCCGCCCGCCGCTACGCCCGTTATCCGGCACTGAGCGCCGAAGCCTTGCGCGGCCTGGCGGCGATCGGCGCCCAGTCGATCGACGATGCGAACCGGCTGCAGGCGCTGGGCGCCACAAACGTCAGCGTGACCGGCAACCTCAAATTCGACATCGAGGCCGCCACGGGGCAACTCGAGCTGGGCGCCGAGTTGCGCCGACGCTATGGCGAACGTGCCAGCTTCCTGGCCGCCAGCACCCGCGAGGGCGAGGAAGCCCTGATCCTCGATGCCTGGCGCCGCGTTACGCGCCGAATCGCGGCCCCGGATGGTGGCGAAGCGACAGCCTTGCTGGTCATCGTGCCGCGCCATCCGCAACGCTTTGGCGACGTGGCGCGACTGGCGCGCGAGCGCGGCTTTTGCGTCCAGCTGCGCAGCGAAGACCGGGGGGTGGATGCCGCCACCGAGGTCCTGATCGGGGACAGCATGGGCGAGATGTTCGCCTATTACGCCTCCGTTGATCTCGC
>JALHNN010000099.1 GCA_022843505.1 Sulfuritalea sp. | reverse complement strand
GGGGGCTGGGCTTCCTCTGGGTGGCTTTCGACCAGCGCAAGCAGGGTTGGCACGACAAGCTGGCGCGCACGGTGGTGATCCGCGCCGTGCGGGACCTTATGCCGGGGGCGCCGAGATGAGCCGCGACAGGACCCATCGCTACGCCACCACCGTCGAATGGACCGGCAACCTCGGCAGCGGCACGGCGGACTACCGCGCCTATTCGCGCGACCATGTCGTTTCGGCGCCGGGCCGACCGCCGCTGGCCGGCTCGTCGGACCCGGCCTTTCGCGGCGACGCCACGCGCTACAACCCGGAAGACCTGCTGCTGGCCTCGCTGTCCTCCTGCCACATGCTGTGGTACCTGCACCTGTGCAGCGCCGCCGGCATAGTGGTGCTGGCCTACCGCGACCAGGCGGAAGGCACCATGGTCGAGGATGAGGGCGGCGGCGGGCGCTTCACGGCGGCGGTGCTGCGGCCGATCGTGAGCCTGGCACAGGGGGCCGACGTCGCGCGCGCCCTTGCCCTGCATGAGGAAGCGCACCGCCTCTGCTTCATCGCCAATTCGGTGAATTTTCCGGTGGGCATCGAACCGCAGGCAGGTCTGACGATCTGATTTTGCGGCGCCGTGGCACTCGGCTTTGACCGGGACGACGCCCCGTAGTAGGCTTGCGGCGAGGCGCAACCGGCTGATCCCGATTTCTCTGGATCGACCGGGGCCCGACAACAATAGCTGCCGGAGACTGACTTGTCGTCCGGCCACGGAGGAAGGGACGCAAATTGCACATCATCAAGTGGAGCAGTGATTTTGCGCTGGGCATCGACGAGATCGACGCCCAGCACCAGGCGCTGGTGGGCATGATCAATGCGCTGGATGCGACCACGCATGAAGAGTACAGCCCGGAAAACATGCGCAAGCTGCTTGACGAGCTGAATGCCTACGTCAAGGACCACTTCGGCTTCGAAGAGCGCCTGATGGCCGGCGGGGGCTGTTCGCAGGATCTGGTGACGCGGCATTGCGGCGAGCATGCCTATTTTCGCAGCGTGCTGCGCGACCTTACCGCCGACTTCGAAAACGGCCGCACCAGCATCACCGTCACCCTGATCGAGTATCTGGTGCATTGGCTGCTGCACCACATCGTGGTAGTCGATCGCGCCATGGCCCAGCAGTTGAACGCGGCCGATCCGGAGTTAAAGGCCCGTGTCGCCGCCGCGCTGATGCAGGAAATGACCGACGACCTGACAGAATCCGAACGCCACCTGCTGGCCGAGCTGCGCCGCGCCAACGAGGAACTGGAAACCCAGGTCGAGGAGCGCACGCGCGAGCTGCGCGAGCTGAATCGCCGGCTGCAGACCGACCTCGACGCCGCGCGCGCCGAGATCCAGCGGCTCAAGGCCGAGCTGGCGGCGAAGGCCTAGGCCGGCCGGCTAAGCCGCAAGGAAGCGGCGCATCGCCGCGCTGACCGCACGCGGCTGTTCGTGGATCACCCAGTGGCTGGCGCCGGGCAGGCGCTCGATGCGCAGGTCCGGCACGAGCTCGTCCAGGCCTTCGAGCAGCACGGTCCCCAGGGCCGTGTCGGCCTCGCCCCAGATCACCAGGGTCGGCACGCGCACCGTCAGCGCCGCCGGGTCGAGCCTGAGCGCGGCGGCGCCGGGGTCGTCCGCCGTCGGCGGATAGAGCGGCGAGGCGCGGTAGAGGTTGAGCGCGCAGGCCAGAGCGCCGGGCTGCGACCAGGCGGCAAGGTAGCGCGGGATGTCGTCGTCGCCCAGCGCGCTGCGGCCATCGGCGGTGGCGTTGAACATCTTCAGCAGGCGTTCGTAGCCGTTCTCGCTCAGCACGCGCTCGGCCTTGTCCAGGCGGAAGAAGTTCATGTAGGCGCTGGCCGCCTGCTGCGCCGGGTCGGTCGCCAGGGCGCGGGCAAAGGGCACGGTATGCGGCGCGTTGATGATGACCAGCTGGTTCACGTACTGCGGGTACAGCGCGGCGAAGGTCCAGGCGATGGCGCCGCCCCAGTCGTGCGCCACCAGCACGCAGGATTTGTCTTCCTGGCCGGCGCGCAGGTGCTCGATCAGCTGGCGCAGGTCTTCCAGCAGCGGCTTGATGCGGTAGGCCGCGACGCCCTCGGGCTTGTCGGAAAGGTTGTGGCCGCGCAGGTCGAAGGCCACCGCCCGGTAGTCCTGGCCGAACTCGTCGAGCTGGGCGTGCCAGCAGTACCAGAACTCGGGAAAACCATGCACGAAGAGCATCAGCGGCGCATCGGCCGCGCCTTGCGCGACGCAGTGCAAGCGGATGCCGTTCACCGGCGCGTAGAAGTCCTCCATCAGTCCTTGAACACCGGCTCGCGCTTCTGCATGGCGGCCGCGCCGGCCTCGTATAGATCCTTCGACATTAGCATCGCCGAATTCCAGGTGGCGATGTAGTTGAGGCCGTCGGCCACCGAGTGGTCGCGGGCGTAGGTGATCATTTCCTTGCAGCCGCGGATCGCCAGCGGCGACTTGGCGGCGATGTTCCGCGCCGTCTCCATGACGCCCGCGTGGAGCGCCTCGGCGCTGTCGTAGCAGCGGTTGACCAGGCGCATCTCCTTGGCCTCGGCGCCATCGACGCGGCGCCCGGTATAGGCCAGTTCGCGCGCCATGCCTTCGCCGATCAGGCCGGGCAGGCGCTGCAGGGTGCCGACGTCGGCCGTCATGCCGACGTCGATTTCGCGCACCGAGAACCAGGCATCGGCCGAGCAGTAGCGCATGTCACAGGCGGTGACGAGGTCGATGCCGCCGCCGATGCAGGCGCCGTGGATGGCGGCCAGCACCGGCTTGCGGCAGCGCTCGACGGAGCTCAGCGTGTCCTGTAGGCGCAGGATCAGGCGGCGGAGCTTTTCGCGCTTGCGGGCCTCGTCCTCGTCCTCGATCTTGGGGCCGATGCCCATCAGTAGCGCCAGGTCGATGCCGGAGGTGAAATACTTGCCGCGCCCGACCAGCACGCCGACGCGCGCCGCGGGGGTTTCGTCCAGCCATTGCATGGCCTGCTCGATCTCGTACCACATCGGCTCGCTCATGGCGTTGGCCTTGTCCGGCCGGTTGAGGGCGATGGTGGCGACGTTGCCGTCGAGCGTGACGTCGAGGGTGCTGAATTCCATGGAGCTTCCTTTCACAGGTCGGCGGGCGGCACGAAAGTATCGCGCAGCTCGCGCTTGAGGATCTTGCCGATGGCGCTGCGCGGCAGGGCGTCGACGATTTCAACGGCGGCGAGGCGCTGGGTCTTGCCGAGGCGGGCATTGGCCCAGTCGCGCAGTTCGGTCGCCGTGTCACCAGCGCCGACTCTTGTAACGACGAAGGCCACCGGCGTTTCGCCCCAGCGTTGCGAGGCGACGCCGACCACGGCGGCCTCGGCCACGGCGGGATGTTGCACGAGGACGGCTTCGAGGTCGCTGGGGTAGACGTTGAAGCCGCCGCTGATGATCATGTCCTTCTTCCGGTCCATCAGCGTCAGGAAGCCATCGGCATCGAAGCGGCCGACGTCGCCAGTGCGGATGAAGCGCTTGCCGTCGGGCGCGTACCACTCGGCCTCGCGGGTCTTGTCGGGCTGGCGGTGGTAGCCCCGCATCATCGCCGGCGAATGGCCGACGATTTCACCAATTGCGCCGATTTCGCCCGGCGCGACTTCCCGGCCGGCTTCGTCGATCAGGCGGATGTCGTGGCCCTCGGCGGGCTGGCCGACGGTGGCGAGCTTGTGCGGGTATTCGTGGGCCTTGAGCACCACGGTGCCGCCGCCTTCGGTCATGCCGTAGTACTCGATCAGGCCGCCCGGCCAGCGGCGCAGGATGTCGGCCTTGAGCGCGGCGGCGAAGGGCGCGCTGGTGCAGAACTTCATGCGGAAGGCGGAGAGGTCGTGGCGCTCGAACTCCGGGTGCGCCATCAGGCGCGCGTACTGCACCGGCACCAGCATGGTATGGGTGGCGCGATGGCGCTGCGCCAGCGCGAGGTAGCGGCCGGCCTCGAACTTCGGCATCAGCACGGCGGTGCCGCCCAGCACCACGGCGGGAAAGAAGCTGACCAGCGTGGTGTTCGAATAGAGCGGCGTCGACACCAGGGTCACGGCATCGGGTCCGTAGCCGTGGTCGCGGGCGCGCTGCACGTGCACCCAGCGCATGCCGTGAGGCTGGACGATGCCCTTGGGGGTGCCGGTGGTACCGGAGGAATAGATGATGTTGAAGGGCCAGTCGGGGCGGATCGCCACCGGCTTGGGCACGCTGCCGGCCGGCGCCAGCCAGCGCGAGAATGGCGTCCCGGCGGCGGATTCGTCGAGCGCGATCCAGGGCATGGCGATCTGCGTCCGCACCGGCGCCAGTTCGTCGGCGACGGCGGCATCGACGAACAACAGGCGTGCTTCGGCATTGGCCGCCATGTCGGCGATGGTCTGCGGCAGCGAGGAGGGCGCCAGTGGCGCAACGGCGACACCGGCACGCAGCGCGCCGAGGAAGACGGCGGCATATTCGAGCGAGCTGCCGGCGCAGACGGCGATGGCCTCGGTTGGGCGGATGCCGGAACGCTGCAGGGTCGCGGCGACGCGATCCATCATCGCGTCGAGGGTGGCGAAGGAAACGCTGCGCTCGCCCTCGATCAGGGCCGGGTGGTCCGGGCGCTGGGTGGCATGGAAGCGGATCAGCTCGCCGTAGCTGGCGAAGGGGCGGGCGAGCAGCTCGTCCAACGTGTAGGTCATAGCCAGGGCACCCATCAATCCTTCCGGAGCGGGCTTTGCCCGCGAACCGTAGTCACCCCCTTCCGAGGGGCAAGGGCGGGGTTTCGCGAAGCACCGCTTCGCACCGCCCGAGCCGGTCGGCAGTGCAATGGCGACCGTGGGACGGGGGCTGGGGGGATGGTCGTGCTCTTCACCGTGGTGGCCCGGCGGAGCCGGGGCGCCTGCGGTACATGCCGTAGCCTTCCATTTGGGCGACTTCCTCGTTGTTCTGGTTGAGCGTTTCCCAGCGCACTTTGACCAGGCCGACGTGGGGCTTGCTTTCCATGGGCCGCGCTTCGAGTACCACCGAGCGCACGTGCAGCGTGTCGCCGGGACGCACGGGCTTGATCCAGCGGATGTTCTCGAGGCCGGGGGAGCCGAGGCTGGCGGTTTCGAGCAGGAACTCGTCGCACATCATGCGCATGGTCATGGCGCAGGTATGCCAGCCGCTGGCGCACAGGCCGCCGAACAGGCTGGCCTTGCCGGCTTCTTCCGACAGGTGGAAGGGCTGCGGGTCGAACTTCGTCGCGAAGTCGATGATCTCTTCGGTAGTGACGGTGTAGGCGCCGAATTCGCGGACTTTGCCTACGGGGAAATCCTCCCAGTAATACTTCCAGGTCTTGGTGTTCATGGGTTTCCTTCAGACGGGGCGCAGCGCGCCGTTTTGCAGCTTCGGTACCACGTCGAAACAGCTTTCCTGCGCGGCGAAGGCGACTTCGTCGTCGAGGCGGCGCGCCAGCATCATGCGGCCGACGCGGGCGCGGCGCAGGGCGTCGAGGCCGTCGCAGTGGTCGTGCAGCAGTTCGGCGGCGAGCGCGGCATCGGAATACTCGGCATCCGGCAGGGCCTGGTGGAACAGGGAAACGAAATAGCCGGCGCCGTAGAAATCCTCGAGGTTGAAGTTGTCCGCCGAGCCCGAGCAGACGACGAGGATGGTGGCCTCCGGATGATCGGCGACGATGCGTTCGACCACGGCGCGGCCGTTGAGCAGGGCGGCGGCGTAAACGTGGTCGGCGCCTTGCGACTTGGCCAGCGCCACGGTGCCGTTGGTGGTGCAGTAGATCAGGCGCCGGCCGGCGATGCCTTCGGCCAGCAGCGCCTTGGGCGTCGGATGCACGAAGCCGGGCAGGGTGTCGGCATTGAGTTCGCCCGAAAGCACGTAGGAGCCGGCCGGGTAGTTGGCCGCCGCCGCCTGCGCGGCGCGGCCGTCGAGGGTGGCGATGACTTCGGTCGCACCATGGGCCAGGGCGGTGACGATGGAGGAGGTGGCGAACAGGATGTCGAGCACGACCACCACCTTGCCTTCGAGGCGCTGGGCGTCGAGTTCCTCCTTCTTCAGCAGGACGTGGACCTTGGCCATCAGCCGTCCGTCCTTTCCTTGGGTACCGCCGGCTTCATCAGGGCGAAGACGCCGGTGCCGGTCATGATCACGCGTTCGCCGCAGACCAGCCGGCAACTGGCATAGGCCAGGCGCCCGCCCATGCGGTCGAGGTCGACGTGGGCTTCGACCCAGTCGCCGGGTTCGGCGCCGGAGACGAAGTTGGTGGTGAGGCTCACCGTGACGATGGGCTGCGGCGGTTCCTTGGAACTGGAGACGACGATGCCTAGCGCCGTGTCGAACATCGAGACGAGGAAGCCGCCATGGGCGATGTGGCGGATGTTGGTGTGGCGATCCTCGACGCGGATCGCCAGCACCATCTGCCCGCGTTCGCCGCCTTTGCTTTCGTCGATGCGGTAGTACCAGGGGCCGAGGCTGGTCAGGTAGCCGCCGCCGCGCTTGAGAGGCTTGTAGCCCTCGGGGATGTCAGTTGTCATTGTTTGTCGTGGAGCTTGGAGGGGTCGGGGCTGCGCTTTTCGAGGAAGGCAGCGAAAATTTCCTTGGCGGCGGGGGCGGCGACGAGGTCGCCGAAGAAGATCACTTCCTCGTCGATGGCCTCGATCGCGCTGCGATCCGGCGGGCGCTTCAGCAGCGCCTTGGTCACGGCGAGCGATCCGGCCGGGCGGGCAGCGAGTTTCTGCGCGGCTTCCATGGCGGCCGCCATCAGTGCGCCGGGGGCCAGCACGCGATTGACGAAGCCGGCTTCCCGTGCGGTGGCGGCACCGAAGGGCTCGCCCAGCATCAGTAATTCGGCGGCGCGCTGGTAGCCGGCGACGCGCGGCAGCAGGAGGCTGGAGCCGCCCTCCGGGCAGAGCGCGAGATTGACGAAAGGCAACTGGAAGCGGGCGTTGTCGGCGGCATAGACCAGGTCGCAATGCAGCAGCATGGTCGTGCCGATGCCAACCGCATTGCCGGCGACGGCGGCGACGATGGGCTTTTCGAAGGCGGCGATGAGGTGCAGGAAGGGAATCGCGGCACTCGGGTCGCCGACCTTGCGCTGCAGGAAGTCGGCGAGGTCGTTGCCGGCGGTGAACATGTCTTCCTGGCCGCGCAGCAGCACCACCCGCACATGGCTGTCGTCCCGCGCCCGCGACAGCGCCGCGCTCATGGCGCGGTACATGTCGGAGGTGATGGCGTTCTTCTTCTCGCGGCGGCTGATCTCGATGCTGACGACGCCGTCCTTGCTATCGACCAGGATGTTGGGGTGGCTCACGGCTTAGAAACTTTCAGTTGGCATCGTTAGGGTCGTGTCGTCGAGGCTGCGGAGGAGTTCGTGCCACTGGCGCACCTTGGGCAGTTCCCAGCGGTAGAACCAGCGGCAGGCGGCCAGTTTGCCACGATAGAAGTCGGCATCCGTACCCGGAGCGGCGATGCCCTGCGCCAGCCCGCGCTGCGCAGCGAGTGCCTGGCGCAGCCAGACCCAGGCGATCACCGTGTGGCCGAAGGCCTCGAGGAAAAGCACGGCATTGGCCAGCGCCAGCGTCGGGTTGGCGGCCAGCGTCGGCGCCAGGGCCTGCAGCGTGGTGGCGACCTCGTCCATGGCGGCGTGCAGCTCACCTGCGTAGGTCGCCAGCGCTGGATCGTTTCGCGCTTCGGCGATGGTCTTGCCGGCTTCGCGGGCGAACAGTTTCATCGCCGCGCCCTGGTTCATCACCGCCTTGCGCCCGAGCAGGTCGAGCGCCTGGATGCCATGGGTGCCTTCGTGGATGGGATTGAGGCGGTTGTCGCGGTAATACTGCTCGACCGGATATTCGCGCGTATAGCCGTAGCCGCCGTGGATCTGGATCGCCAGGCTGTTGGCTTCAAGGCACCACTGCGAGGGCCAGGACTTGGCGATCGGCGTCAGCAGGTCGAGCAGCAGGCCGGCCT
>JALHNN010000098.1 GCA_022843505.1 Sulfuritalea sp. | reverse complement strand
TACTGCTGCATAAGGACAGGATGTCAGGTGAATACCTGCTGCGGGAACTTGCAACTGAAGGGTTCTTGCCGGGTTATGGCTTTCCGACTCATATAGCGGCTTTCGATAACCTGACGGTTGGGCAGTTCAAGAGGATGAAGCGCGGAAAGGAGGGTGGCAGGGAGGACAACCGCTACCGACGGCGTGAGCTGGCCAGCCGGGACCGGGTTACAGCCCTGCGAGAATATGCGCCTGGCTCTGAGATCGTAATGGATGGGCTGGTTTATCGCTCAGCCGGAATTACCTTGAACTGGCACATTCCAGCGACACAGCAGGATGTTCGCGAGATTCAGGATATTCGCTTTGTATGGCGTTGCCATCATTGTGGCGCAAGCGGCTCCAGCCACAGCCTCGATGCCAGCAGGCACTGTCATGCGTGCGGGAATGGAATACGCTCTGATGATATACGTGAGTTTCTAGAGCCCGCTGGGTTTGCAGTGGATTTCTACGAGGACCCCGACAACGACATCACCACGCAGCATTTTGTACCGGTGGAAGCTCCCTGGATCAGCGCCCAAGGCGACTGGATGCCCTTGCCGAATCCTGAACTTGGCCGGTTCCGCGTCACAACGCGCGGCCACGTTTTCCATCAATCGCGAGGTATCAACAGCGGGGGATATGCGCTGTGCCTGGCTTGTGGTCGCGCTGAGCCGATGACTCCAGATCAGCCCCTTCCGCCCGGATTCCAAAAGCCCCATCGCAAGCTGCGCGGCGCCCGTGCAGGCGAAACTCTATGCCCTGGTAGCCACGAACCTTGGAAGATCAAGGCGGGCCTGACTTTGGGCCATGAGGCTTACACCGATGTCCTGGAGTTGCAACTCAAGACCGAGAATGGCGTTTGGCTGCATGATCGGGTACCTGCACTAACTTTGGCGGTAGCTCTGCGCGATTGCATTGCTGAGCTTCTGGGGGTGCAAGCTACCGAACTCGGCTGTGATGTAAAGGAGGCCAAACCAGAGGCCGGCATCAAGTGTCAGTCAATTCTGATCTATGATCGATTTGCCGCTGGCTATGCATCAAGCGCTGACCGGTTTATCGAGCGTGTTTTCGGCGAAGCACGCAGACGTTTGGACTGTGTAGCAGGTTGCGACAGCGCTTGTCCTCATTGTGTCTTGGATTTTGACCAGCGCTTTGCAGCCGATAGCTTGGATCGTCGGGCAGCGTTGAACGTGTTGACTGATCAATGGCTGAATGCCATGGCTCTGCCAGACTCAATGGCTTATTTCGGCGCTGGTTCCCATCCGGAATATGCCAGATTGTCAGAGGCGATTTGGCGTGAAAGCAACAGGAACAGTGCCAGTCAGGTTCGGCTATTTTGCGGAGGTGAAATAGAGGATTGGGATATCGGACCGTCCCCGCTAAGACATCTCGCGTATCGTTTAGCAGGGCAAGATCGGGACGTCGTTATTGTCCTTCCTCGGTCCTGCGTTGAGGCTGCTGGGGAATCAGATCGTTTCCTGTTGTCCAGTTTGGCCCATCATCCACGAATCGACATTGTTGTGGTAGCTGATGTGCCTGTTATCAAAGGGGGGGCGGTGCTCGCCGAGGTGATTGGCAGTAACGCTAGCGCAAGATGGGCAATCGGCGCAGCATCCGCCAGCGCGTTCGGGATGAACTGGGCAATATCACCATTGCCACTGATCACTGGAAGCGGCCTTGCACCTCTGGCGCTAAACGGAATTTCCATTTCAGCGGCCGAGCTGCGTCCTCAAGCTTCAGACCCCGGCGATCGTGAAATTGAAATCCACCACCAACTTGACGGGCCACTTCAAGGTTTTGGCCGAAGATTCTGGTCCATGGTGGGGAAGCAGCACCCCGCATCAAATGCGCTGCTTTCAAATAGCGGTGCGGATGTTGCGAAAATTCGATATCAGGATCGCTACCTTTTCACACCAGTATCGATTGCCTTGCTGTCCGAGTTGATCATCGGATTACGCGATCTGGTTGGTCGTGAGCGTTGGGCCAATCCAATGGTTGCCATTGCAACAACTCAACAACGGACTTTGAGTGAAAGCGTTCCGCGTAGCGTGGTTTGGGCTGACTGGCCGGATATCCATTTACGCGATCAAGTGGCAACTCATACGCTCCAATATCTGGGTGTCGACGTAGAACTGCACGTCGCGGGGAAAGCCGCAACGCATCATGGGCGCCTTTTGGAGGTTGATTTCAGCTCTGGGCTCCGTCTGACCGTACGTTTGGACCAAGGAGTTTCGTATTGGCGTGCCGTCGCCGCTGGTTCTGGTTATGGCAGTCGTGCGTCGCTGATGTTCGATTTTGGCCTTGACCCAGAAGAGCAGGGTAGGCGGGTGGCAGAAATGGTGGTGAATGTGGAGGGGGCACTTCATCCAACAGAGGTTTTTGCAAAGGTCAGGTAGCTCGAAACTATGATGAATTGCCGTGGATTTGGCTTGTAAAACCCGTTCGCAAGCTTTTGATTCTTATGGTGCGTGCTATGCTGAATCGGTGTGTTTGGCAGGGGTGTGGGCAACGAGTTATGGCCATGAATATCAAGCAATTTATTGCATCGAAGCCAGCCCATATGGTGTGCACGGTGCATTGAGCACCGCCGTCGCACGACCTCAGGCCGCGCGATCGAGCACTTCGCTGCGCAGCTCGCCGAGCGCCGCCAGCAGGGCGTCACGCCGTGCTTCGAGTTGCGGCAGGTTGGCATGTGCCGTCGAGCGGTCGTAGCGCGCCTTGAGTTCGATATCCCGCCCTGTGGCATGGACGGCCGCGTGGGCCTCAACCAGCGCGGCGAAGCCGCGGCAATGCCCGTAGCGCTCGCGCCCGACCGAATCCAGCCAATGGCCGAAGCGGCAGTCGTGCGGGTCGAGCGGCGGCAAGGGCGCGGCTTGGCCGGGCGCGGCGGTAAGCGCGCGGCGCAGCAGTTCGATCCAGCGCAGGTGGTCGACCTCGACCATCAGCAGCGGCAGGTCTTCGCGCGGCCAGACCGGGACGTTGCGCCATTCGGGCGGCGACTTCCAGGACCGCACCCAATCGGCGACGTCCGCGGCGGGCAGCGGCCGGGCAATGGCATAGCCCTGGGCAAGCTCGCAGCCCAGGCGCAGCAGCAGGGTACCGTGGGCGACCGTTTCCACGCCCTCGGCGACGATCTTGCGGCGGAAGGCGGCGGCCAGGCCGATGATGCTGTCGACGATGGAAAGGTCGTCGGGGTCGCTCAGCATGTCATGGACGAAGGACTGGTCGATCTTCAGGGTTTCCGCCGGCAACTGCTTGAGGTAGGTCAGCGAGGAATAGCCGGTGCCGAAATCGTCGATGGCGAAGGAAACGCCGAGGGCCTGGCAGGCCGTGACGGCGGCGGCGATCTTTTCCAGGTCGTTGAGCGCGGCGAGTTCGAGTATCTCGAGTTCGACGCTCGTCGGAGATACCTCGGGATGGCGGGCCAGCGCCGCGGCGAGCGCCACGGCGAAGTCAGCGCCGCGCAACTGTTCGGCGGCGACGTTGATGCTGATCGACAGTGCAAGGCCTGCCCGCGACCAGGTTGCGGCCTGATGCAGCGCCTGATCCAGCACCCAGTCCCCCAGTTGCCGGTGCAATCCGACGAGGTCCACCAGGGGCATGAACTCGGCCGGGTCGAGCAATCCGCGCTGCGGGTGCTGCCAGCGCACCAGGGCCTCGAGGCCGAGCACCTGGCCGGTGCGCAGGTTGACCTTCGGCTGGTAGTACAGGTGCAATTGCCCTTCGGCGATCGCCCGTTGCAGGCTGTCCAGGGATTCGCGCCGCTTCTCGGACACCAGGTCGTGCTCCGCGTCGAACAGGGCATAGCGGTTGCGTCCGGCCTGCTTGGCCTGATACATGGCCTGGTCGGCATGGCGCAGCAGCATGTCCGGATCGGCACCGTCGAGGGGAAACAGGGTGATGCCCATGCTGGCCGATACCCGGGCTTCCCCGGCGTTGAGCTGGAATGGCGTGTTGATCGCCGAGCGGATGCGTTCGAGGGCGACTTCGCATTCGTCGAAATGGGCCAGGTTGCCCAGCAGGACGACGAACTCGTCGCCGCCCAGGCGGCTGACCGTATCGCCGGCGCGGACGTTGGCCGTCAGGCGTCGCGCGGCATCGATCAGCAACTGGTCGCCGGCGGCGTGGCCCCACTGGTCGTTGACCGGCTTGAAGCCGTCGAGGTCGAGATAGCAGATCGCCAGCAGGCGTTCGCTGCGGCTGGCCTGGCCGATCGCCTGCTGGAGCCGGTCGGAGAGCAGGCGGCGGTTGGGCAGACCGGTCAGGGCGTCGAAATAGGCCATCTGCTCGAGCCGGTCCTGGGTCTCCTTAAGCGCGCTGATGTCGCTCGACAGGCCGACATAATTGCGCACCCGCCCGTGCTTGTCCTTGATCGCGGAGATGCTGGTCTGCTGGACGTAGCGCTTGCCGTCCTTGCGGCGGTTGATCAATTCGCCGCGCCAGGAACCGTGCCGCTCAAGATCGGACCACATTGCGCGGTAGAACTCGGCGCTGTGCTCCCCCGAGGACAGGAAGCGCGGATTGCGGCCCAGCGCCTCGTCGCGGTGGTAGCCGGTCAGGTCGCTGAAGGTGTCGTTGATGTCGACGATGTTGCCGGCGGCGTCGGTGATCACGATGCCTTCATGGGCGTGCTCGAATACCCCCGCCGCGAGTTGCAGGCGGTCGCGGCTGCGGCGCAGCTCGAGGTTGGTGCGCGAGATCCACCAGAGCAGGACCAGCAGGAAGGAAATCACCGCGGCGCCGGCCAGGGCCAGGCGGCGACCATAGCGCGAGACCACATCGCCGATCTCGACCGGCAGGTCGGCATAGGGCCCGAGCCGGAACTCGAGGAAGAGTTCATGCACCGACTGATAGTTCTGCGGCAGCGTCCAGCCATGGATGCCCGCGGCGCGGGCCGCGGGATGGTCGGGCGCCAGGCCGAGCAGCGCGATCAGCAGGTCGCGGGCCAGTTCCTCCGGGACGTGGTCGAGCTTGGCGAAGGGCCAGTGCGGATAAAGCTGGGAACTGTGGCGGTAGGGAAAGCCGGGGGTCTTGCGCTCGCCGATCACCTTGACCGCAGCGAGGTCGAGCTTGCCGGCGGCGGCCAGGGATTCGATCAGGTCGGAACGGACGAAGCCGGCGTCGGCACGGCCGGCCAGCACGGCCGCGACCACCTTGTCCTGCGCCTGCAGTTCCAGGACTTCGGCCAGATCGTGAGGGAGGTCCAGGCCTGCGGCGCGCGCATCGCGCAGATGTACCTGCCAGCCGCCGAAGCCCTTGGTATCGGGCGCGGCGATGCGCTTGCCGCGCAGGTCGGCAAAGCCATTCAGGTCTTCGCGGTCGGCGCGGGCGATGACCGTGCCGCCGAAGCGATCCACCGGGCCCATGGGGCCGGATACGCGCATGGTGGCGATGCGGGATATCGCCCCGCCGGCCTCGAGTTCGACGTAATGACCGGTGTTGGTGATGACGAGGTCGATCTGTCTGGCGGCGATCGCGGGCGCAAATTCGGCCAGCGTCAGCGGCACGATGCGAAACTTCTGCGGTGCCAGCTTCTGTCCCAGATAGTCGGCGTGGGCCTGCCAATCCTGCACGGCGCGCTCGGCACCGCGATAGGCCAGAACGCCGATGCGCAACGGCTCGACGCCGGGTCCCTTGCCCGGTGTCGGCTGGGCGGCAAAACTCGGCGCCGCGAACAAAACGATCCAGCATACCCACGCCAGCCGACACAGGCCCAAAAGCTGCAATTTCAGACTTGCCATAGATCGGATGCTACCTCAGCGGCAAGCAGGAAATTCGTCCTGGATCAAGTCATTGCGCGTATTTGTGGGGGCCGGACCGGCGTCGCCGGCAATCCGTCGCGGGGAGAAAATGCGTCCGGCTATGGCGAAAGGAATAGGCCTGGCGGGCGGCGACGCAGGCGCAGCGGGACCGGCGACAGCGGCATGCCATCGCGCGCGGTCGTTTGCGTCATCGCGGCTCCTCCGGCTTGCCAATCGCCGGGCATGCGTGCCCAGAACGCAGCGTCCGCGTGTTGGCGCCGCGGCGCGGCGTTCGCCCGGGCGCGCCGGATTGGTGCCGCATCCCGTGCTTTGGGGTAAATTGCACCGATGATCACCCCATCCGACAAGGGAGTCCGCAGCGCGAGCGTGCTTGACGGCGAGCCGGCCCGGTCCGCCGCCAGCCTCGAGATGCTGGCCGCCGCCGGCGCCTCTGCCGAGGACGGGATCTGGCTGGACGTGATCCGCAAGATGGACGAGGTCTACAACGACCTGCTGCAATACGAGGTCGCGCTGGAGGAAAAGAATGCCACGCTGGAGGATACCCAGCAGTTCATCTCCTCGGTGCTGACCTCGATGTCCGACCTGCTGATCGTCTGCAGCCGCGCCGGGGTCATCGAGAGCGTCAACGAGGCGCTGGCTTCCCTGCTTGGCGTCGATGCCGCGGCACTGCACGGGCGCACGGTGTTCGACCTGTTCGCCGATGCGGACTCGCGGGAGCATGCCGGGCGGCTGTTCGCCGAGCAGGACGGCAGCAAGGTCGAGGACTGCGAAATGCTGCTCAAGGCCGCCAATGGCAGCGCCATCCCGGTTTCGCTCAACTGCACGCCGCGCTACAACGGCGTCGGCAAGATGCTGGGGCTGGTGATCACCGGGCGTCCCGTGGGCGAACTGCGCCGTGCCTACCAGGCGCTGCGCCGCGCCCACGAGGACCTCAAGACGACGCAGCAGCAGCTGATCCACTCGGAAAAAATGGCCTCGCTGGGGCGCCTCGTCGCCGGCGTCGCCCACGAACTGAACAATCCGATCAGCTTCGTCTACGGCAATACCGTGGCCATGAAGCGCTACGCCGAACGCATCGCGCGTTACCTTGCGGCGGTGCATGGCGAAATGCCGCGCGACGAGCGCGAGGCGCTGCGCGCGGAGCTGCGCATCGACCGCCTGCTCGACGACCTGCCTTCGCTGATCGACGGCACGGTCGAGGGCGCCGAGCGCACGCGCGACATCGTCGACGCGCTGAAGCGCTTTTCGGCACCCGATCGCGACGAGCGCCGCCATTTCGACCTGGGCGAAGTCGTCGAACGCGCCGTGCAATGGGTGGGCAAGGCCACCGGCAGCCAGTTCGAGGTGAAGCTCGAACTGCCCGCCGCGATCACCGTGACGGGCTCCCCGGGGCAGTTGCAGCAAGTGGTGATGAACCTGGTGCAGAACGCCGCCGATGCCACCGAGAAATCGCGCGAACGCCGCCTCGAGATCGGCGGTCGGATCGAGGGGGCGGACGTCGTCATCGAGTTTCGCGACAGCGGCCCCGGCATCGCCGAGGACAACCTGGACAAGATCTTCGATCCCTTTTTCACCACCAAGCCGGTCGGGCGCGGCACCGGGCTGGGGCTGGCGATCAGCTACGGCATCGTCGAGCGCCACGGCGGGCGCCTTTCCGCCGCTAACCATCCGAAGGGCGGCGCCCTGTTTACCCTGCGTCTGCCGCTCGCCGACGCCGAGGGCTCCGCTTCCGGCGCATGAGCGGCGGCATCGATCCGGGCTGCATACGCATCGGGCTGGCCGTCGCCGAGGGGCGCGTCGGCGCGATCGAGGTCGCCAGCGAGCGGCCGCAGCCGAGCTTCGCATTGCGCGGACGCGTGGCCGACGAGGCGGTGCGCCTGGTGCCGCTCCTGTTCGCCCTCTGCGGCAAGGCCCAGGGGCGGGCGGCGGAACTGGCGCTGGCGGCGGCGCGCGGCAGCGCCACGCCGCCATCCGTCGATGCCGCGATCGCCACCGAAGCGATGCGCGAACACCTCTGGCGCTGGCTGCTCGACCTGCCGCCGCTGCTCGGCGAGGCGCCGCTGAAAGCCGAATTCGCCGCCGCCCTGGGCTGGATCGCCAGGGAACAGCGTGATCGCCTGGCGGAACTGCTGGCCGATCCGCGCCTGGCGATGCTGTCGCGGCGCCTGGAGGCGCTCGCCTTCGAACATGCGCCGACTCCGCCGCTGCTGCCGCGCCTGGATGCCGACGATTCCTTGCCGTACTGGCCGCGGCTGGATGCCGCGTTCGGCCGCCTGCCCCACTGGCAGGGCGCCGCCGCCGAAACCGGCGCGCTGGCGCGGCGCGCGGTCTAC
>JALHNN010000097.1 GCA_022843505.1 Sulfuritalea sp. | reverse complement strand
CGACGCCGCGCAGCTCCTCTTCACCCACCGAGAAGGCCACCACCGGGACATCGGTCGCCTTGAGGCCGGCGTTGCCGAGTTCCTTGTAGAACGGCACGTTGGAGTCGCCGTTGATGGTCGACACCACGGCCGTCTTCTTGCCCTCGCCGGCGAACTTCTTGATCTTGGCGATAATGGTCTGGTAGTCGGAATGGCCGAAGGGGGTGTACTCCTCCATGATGTCGGCTTCGGCGACGCCCTTGCTCTTGAGGAAGGCGCGCAGGATCTTGTTGGTGGTGCGCGGATAGACGTAGTCGGTGCCGAGCAGGACCCAGCGCTTGGCCGAGCCGCCGTCCTTGCTCATCAGGTATTCGACCGCCGGGATCGCCTGTTGGTTGGGCGCGGCGCCAGTGTAGAAGACGTTCTTCTCGAGCTCCTCGCCCTCGTACTGGACGGGATAGAACAGCAGGCCGTTGAGTTCCTTGAACACCGGGTTCACCGACTTGCGCGAGACCGAGGTCCAGCAGCCGAAGGTCACCGCGACCTTGTCCTGGGTCAGCAGCTGGCGCGCCTTCTCGGCGAACAGCGGCCAGTTCGAGGCCGGGTCGACCACCACGGGCTCGAGCTTCTTGCCCAGCACGCCGCCCTTGGCGTTGATCTCCTCGATGGCCATCAGCGCCGTTTCCTTGAGCGCCGTCTCGGAAATCGCCATGGTGCCGGACAGGGAATGCAGGATGCCGACCTTGATGGTGTCGGCGGCGACGGCCGGTTGCGTAATGAAGCCGGCGGCGGCAAGAGCAATGGTGACGGCGGTGGCTTTGACGAAATTGCGACGTTGCATGAGGTACCCCTTTCGATGAATGGATGCGGACCAACCGTTCGGTTTGGAACGGTGCAGTCCTCACATAGCGAAGGGCGTGCCATGCAGCAGAAAGCAGGGCCGAAACCGCTGCAATCCACTGTTCCTGCTGATTTAAGCTTCAAATTACCGGGGCAGGAAAGTCACCGGCGGGATAAATTCCACATGCACCAAGTTGGGCAAACGGAAGAACCCACGCTCCGTGATGGTGCGTCGGGCTCGGGGTCGCTGCGCTACTTCGTCTTGCGTGGCGTCGACTTGCGCGGTTTGGCTGCGGTCTCTTCGGCGGCAGCCTTGGGCGGCGCGTCGCCCAGCACGCCCTTGAGCGGGCAGATTTTGAAGGCCGGGCATTTCTGGCAGCCGACGACGATGGCGATGGGGCAAACGGTCATGGCGATTCCGATCAGGTTACCGAGGCTGGCCAGTATGCCGGCCGCCGCCCCGGGGGAGTAGTCGGCACCGCCTAATCGATCGCGCGGAAAATCAGCGCTTCGCCAACAGCCCCGCCTGAGCGCCGCGCAGGCGCACCATGCGCTGCGTCGCCTGCCGCAGCAGCTTCTGCCACATCTCGTCGAGCGGTTCCTTGAACAAGGCATCGACATTCACTGGCAGCAGGTACCAGTCGCCGCGATCGATCTCGTGTTCGAGCTGCCCGGGAGCCCAGCTGGAAAAGCCGTCGAAGACGCGCAGGCGGCTGGACGGGGTCGAGGCCTCGACCAGCTCGCGCAGGCTGTCGCCGTCGCTGCTGATGAAAAGTTGCTCGGCCAGGGGAAGCGCGGCCCTTGGCGCCGTGGCATTCCTCACCAGGAAGACGATCTGGCCCTGGGACACGGGGCCGCCGTAGTGAAGGCGATGCCCGGTGGCCTGGCGAAAGTCGGGAAACACCTTGTCCAGGCTGACGTCGAACGGCTTGTTGACGATGACACCGATGGTGGTCCGGTTCCGTCCATGCCGGGTCACCAGCACCACCGTTTCCCGAAAGCGCGGATCGCCCATCTGTTCGTTGGCGATCAGCAGCACGGAACGGCTGGGCTCCGGCTCGGCGGCATGCAACCAGGCAGGCACCCACCAGCAGGCAAGAACCAGCAGCGTTGCGCAAGCTCGCATCACCCGGGTCCGCGGCGGGGCCGGAAGCGCTTCAGGCCGCTACCGCCACCGCCACCGGCATCGCGCGCCGGTCGCGCAGTGCCAGCCAGCCGCGGATCACGCGGTAGAGCACCCACAGACCGGTGCTGACAACGACCAGGATGGCCGCCGGAATGCCGATCAGGGTCAGCATCAGCACGCCGGCGATCAGCAACCACAGCGCGGCAAACCAGAAGGTACGCAACTGCCAGCGCCAATGAGTCGCCAGCCAGGTTCCCGAGACCTTGTCGCGGGTGACGAAGTTGATGATCACCGCGATGATCGACGGCCAGCCGAAGACAAAGGCGCCGACGATCGTGGCCGACGTCAGGATGCCGGACAGCGCCGACAGGGCGTGCAGCCCATACATCACATGGCACCAGGCGCGCGAGCCGTCCAGGCTGCCGTCGTCGTGGTTGGGTATCACCTCGGCCTCGGCCATCAATCCTCCTCCAGTCTCTCTTGCCGCGGGGCACGGGGCACCCATCCGGACCTGCGTGCTGTCTTCGCGGCCAGGCTACAGACCCATTTGCTCCCAGAGCGCATCGACGCGCGCCTTGACTGCCATGTCCATCGCAATTGGCCGGCCCCACTCGCGCACGGTCTCGCCAGGCCACTTGTTCGTCGCATCAATGCCCATTTTGCTCCCCAGTCCCGCCACCGGTGAAGCGAAATCGAGGTAATCAATGGGTGTATTCTCGGCAATCAGCGTATCACGGGCGGCATCGACCCGGGTGGTCAGGGCCCAGATCACCTCCTGCCAGGAACGCACGTCCACATCCTCGTCGGTGACGATGATGAACTTGGTGTACATGAACTGGCGCAGGAAGCTCCAGATGCCGAACATGATGCGCTTGGCGTGGCCGGGATAGGCCTTCCTGATGCTGACCACGGCCATGCGGTAGGAGCAGCTCTCGGGCGGCAGGTAGAAATCGACGATCTCGGGGAAGGTCTTGCGCAACAAAGGCACGAAGACTTCATTGAGCGCCAGGCCCAACACCGCCGGCTCGTCGGGCGGCTTGCCGGTGTAGGTCGAGTGGTAGATGGCGTCGCGGCGCATCGTGACGCGCTCGACCGTGAACACCGGGAACTCCGAGACCTCGTTGTAGTAGCCGGTGTGATCCCCATAGGGGCCCTCAGGAGCCGTCTCGCCTGGATGGATGACGCCTTCCAGCACGATCTCGGCGGATGCCGGCACCTGCAGGTCGGAGCCGAGGCATTTCACCACCTCGGTCTTGGCGCCGCGCAGCAGGCCGGCAAACTGGTATTCGGACAACGTGTCGGGCACCGGCGTCACCGCACCGAGGATGGTCGCCGGGTCGGCGCCGATCACCACCGCTACCGGGAAGGGCTGGCCGGGCTTGGCGGCACAGTGCTCGCGGAAATCCAGGGCACCGCCGCGATGCGCCAGCCAGCGCATGATCAGCCTGTTGGGGCCGAGCAGCTGCTGCCGATAGATGCCGAGGTTCTGCCGCGTCTTGTGCGGCCCGCGCGTGACCACCAGGCCCCAGGTGATCAGCGGCGCCGCGTCGCCCGGCCAGCAGGTCTGGATCGGCAGTCGGGCAAGATCGACATCCCTGCCCTGCCAGACGATTTCCTGGCAAGGCGCCGAGGACACGACTTTCGGCGCCATGTTGAGCACCTGCTTCAGCACCGGCAGCTTGTCCCAGGCGTCCTTCAGGCCCTTGGGCGGCTCGGGCTCCTTGAGGTAGGCCAGCAGTTCGCCGACGGCGCGCAGGCGAGTCTTCCAGTCGCCGCCGCGATCGTCGGCGCCGGCGCCCATGGCGATGCCCATGGCCACCCGCTCGGGCGTGCCGAACAGGTTGGCCAGCACCGGCATGGCGTGGCCCTTGGGCTTTTCGAAGAGCAGCGCGGGGCCGCCGGCGCGCAGCACGCGATCGGCGATCTCGGTCATCTCCAGCACGGGATCCACTTCCACCGCGATGCGCTTGAGCTGGCCGATGGCCTCGAGCTGGCGCAGGAAATCGCGCAGGTCGGAATATTTCATTTTTCGATTTTAACCGCCCGCGTCTCCCCGTGTTTCAGGAGCCAGATCCGCTCGGGCGAAAGTCGGCGCTGGCGGGACGCCGATTCCAGGTCCTGCGGCGGCTGGTCGAAGGGCTCCTGGGTCAGGGCGAAGGTGCCCCAAAGCACGCCGAGCCGCTGCTTCGCTTCGAGGTCGAGCACGATCTGCAGGGCATCGTCGGGATTCACGTGCTGCGGGCCCATGAAGTCGCGCGGCAGGTAGGCGCCCACCGGCACGGCGAGCAGATCCACCGCACCGAGACGGCGGCGGATTTCACGGAAATCGGCCGAGTAGCCGGTATCGCCGGTGTAGAGGAAGCGCCAGGGCTCGCCGCCGCCGCGCCGCCACTCGAGCATGAAGCCGCCCCACAGCGAGGCATTGGTGTCGAAGGCAGTACGCCGGCTCCAGTGCTGGGCCGGCGTGAAACGCAGGGTGAGGCCGGCGATCTCCGCGCTGTCCCACCAGTCCATCTCCGCCACCACGGGACCGAAGCCCCGCTCCTCGAACCAGGCCTTGAGCCCCAGCGGCACGACATAGGCCGGCTTCTGCCCGGCGGCGGCGAGGCGGCCCAGCGTCGGCTCGTCGAGGTGGTCGTAGTGGTTGTGCGAGATCAGCACCAGGTCGATGGGCGGCAGCTGCGCCTCGGTCAGCGGCGGCGGCACCAGCCGGGGCGCACCGAGGTCGAGCAAACCGCCGATGACCGGGCCGGCCTTGGCCGAGAACTGCGGATCGATCAGGATGTTCTGCCCGCCGACCTGCAGCAGCAGCGAGGCATGGCCCAGCCAGGTGATGCGCGGTTCCTGCGTGCGCCGCGCCAGCAGGGCGTGGTCGACCGGCGCCGTCCATTTGGCGGCGAAGGCCTCGTAACCGCCCGCGGGCGGCGCCGTCGGACGAAAATCGCCGCGCAGGTTGCGGAACAGGATTTCGTACCAGGGGATGCCGCCGACCGGCGCCGAGGGATCGGAATTGACGAAGCCATTCGGCCGATGATGGGCCTTGGCGGCGTTGTAGTGGAGGTTCACCGGCGTGCAGGCGGCGCACGCCGTCGCCAGCACCAGACCGGCAAGCAGCGCCCTCACAGGCCGAGCCAGGGCCGCAGGTTGAGTTCGGCGACGATGCCGGCGAAGACGGCGGCACCGAACCAGTTGTTGTGGCGGAAGGCCCTGAAGCAGCCGTCGCGATCACGCCCGCGGATCAGCGTGTAGTGGTAGCCGGCGATCGCCGCCGCCAGCGCCAGCCCGCCGAAATAGCCCGCGCCGTACTGCAGGTCCCAGCCGATCGCGCCGAGGATGCCCAGGGTGATCGCGTAGCAGCTCATCACGGCGATGACGTCGTAGCGGCCGAAGGTGATCGCCGCGGTGCGAATGCCGATCCGGAGGTCGTCGTCGCGATCAACCATCGCGTACTCGGTATCGTAGGCCAGGGCCCAGAAGATATTGGCGGCCAGCAGCGTCCAGGCCAGCGGACCGATCTCGCCGGTGGCGGCGGCGAAGGCCATGGGAATGCCGAAGCCGAAGGCCACGCCGAGGTAGGCCTGCGGCAGGGCGAAGAAACGCTTGGTAAAGGGGTAGCTCGCGGCGAGGAAGAGCGCCACCAGCGTCAGGTGCCAGACGTCGCGCATGATCGGCAGGGCCACGAGGAAGGCGCAAACGCAGAGCACGGCGAAGAGCACCAGGGCTTCGCGCACGGAGACGGTTCCGGCGGCCAGCGGTCGCTCCCGGGTGCGCTTGACGTGGGGATCGAAGTCGCGGTCGGCGTAGTCGTTGATGACGCAGCCGGCCGAGCGCATCAGCAGCGTGCCGAGGGCGAAGATCCACACCAGCAGGAGATGCGGCTGGCCGTCGGTGGCCAGCCACAAGGCCCAGAAGGTGGGCCACAGCAGCAGCAGCGTGCCGATCGGCTTGTCCAGCCGCATCAGCTTTTCGTAGCGGGTCAGGCGCTGCTTGAGTTCGGCGACATCCATTGGCGCAATTTTACGCCTTGAGCAATTCCTCGCGCCCGCCCAGCCAGCGCTGCAGGTGGGCCTCGGCGCGCTCCGGTGCCTCGCGCAGCATCTCCTCGGCGATGGCGCGGGCCTGTTCCACCAGCGCCGTGTCCTCGAGGTCGGCATAGCGCAACAGCGGCATGCCGCTCTGGCGGGCGCCGATGAACTCGCCGGGGCCGCGCAGGCGCAGGTCCTCGCGCGCGATGGCGAAGCCGTCGGTGGATTCGTAGATCACCTTGAGCCGGGCCCGCGCCGTCTCGCCCAGCGGCTGGGCATAGAGCAGGATGCAGGCCGATGCTTCCGCGCCGCGCCCGACGCGGCCGCGCAGCTGGTGCAGTTGCGCCAGACCGAAGCGCTCGGCATGCTCGATCACCATCAGGCTGGCGTTGGGCACGTCGACCCCGACCTCGATCACCGTGGTCGCCACCAGCACCTGGATTTCATTGCGCACGAAGGCCGCCATGACCTCGGCCTTTTCCGCCGCCTTGAGCCGGCCATGCACCAGGCCGACCTTGAGGTCGGGCAGGTCGGCGACCAACCGCGTGTAGGTCTCTTCCGCCGTTTTCAGCTGGAGTGATTCACTCTCTTCTATGAGCGGGCAGACCCAGTAGGCCTGGCGCCCGGCGCGGCAGGCGTCGTGCACGCGCTGGAGGACCTCGCCGCGGCGCGCCTCGGCCACCAGTTTGGTGGTCACCGGCGTGCGTCCCGGCGGCAGTTCGTCGAGCACCGAAACATCGAGGTCGGCGTAGTAGCTCATGGCCAGGGTGCGCGGAATGGGGGTTGCCGACATCGCCAGCTGGTGGGCGAAGGACCCCTTGTCCTTGAGCGCCAGGCGCTGGCGCACGCCGAAGCGGTGCTGTTCGTCGACGATGGCCAGCCCCAGGCGCGCGAACTCGACCTTGTCCTCGATCAGGGCGTGGGTGCCGATCGCAATCGGCGTCTCGCCAGCGCCGACTCTGGCGATCGCGGCGTCCTTGTCCTTCTTCTTCAGGCTGCCGGTGAGCCACGCCACTTCAATACCCAGGGGTTCGAGCCAGGCGGCGAGCTTGCGGTAATGCTGCTCGGCCAGGATCTCGGTGGGCGCCATCAGCGCCGCCTGGTGGCCGGCCTCGACCGCATGCAGCATGGTCAGCGCGGCGACCACGGTCTTGCCGCTGCCGACATCGCCCTGCAGCAGGCGCTGCATCGGATGCGGCTGCCCGAGGTCGGCGGCGATCTCGCGCCAGGCCCGGCCCTGCGCACCGGTGAGGCGGAAGGGCAGCGAGCGCAGCAGGGCATCGGTGAGCTTCGCGGTCGGCCGCAGCATCGGCGCGCCGCGGGCGCGGCGCGCCACGGTGGGGCGGCGCAGGCTCAGCTGCTGGGCCAGCAGTTCGTCGAACTGCACCCGCCGCCAGGCCGGGAAGTCACGCGCCTCGAGCGCCGCCTGCGAAATTTCCGGCGGCGGGTGGTGGAGGTAGCGGATCGACTCGGCGATCCCCGGCAATCCGAGGCGCTGCACGAGTTCCGGCGGCAGCGTGTCGCCGAGGTCGAGCCGCGCCAGCGCCTTTTCGATCAGCCGGCGCAGCGTGCCCTGGCCCAGCCCGGCGGTGGTCGGATACACCGGCGTCAGGCCTTCCGGCAGGGATTCGCCGGCGGCCACCACGTGGAAGCGGGGGTGGATGATCTCCGGGCCGAGGTAGCCCTCATGCACCTCGCCGAAGACGCGCAGGCGCACCCCGGGCTGCAGCACTTTCTGCTGGCTGGGATAGAAGTTGAGGAAGCGCAACGAAAGCGCGCCGCCGGCGTCGCGCACCCGCGCGATCAGCTGGCGCCGCGGCCGGTAGGCGATCTCGCTATCCACCACCTCGACCTCGAACTGCGCGGCGACGCCGGGGCGGGCGTCGGCCAGGGGCGTGATGCGGGTCTCGTCCTCGTAGCGCAGCGGCAGGTGGAGCGCGAAGTCGGCGTCGCGCTTGAGGCCGAGCCGGGCCAGGCGGCCGGCCAGGCTGTTGGCGGCGGGAGCCTTGGCGTCAGCCAAGGACCAGGACGGCGTCCGCCTCGACCAGGGCGCCGCGCGGCAGTTCCTTGACGCCGACCGCGGCGCGCGCGGGGAAGGGCTGGCTGAAATATTTCGCCATGGTTTCGTTGACCTTGGCGAAGTTGGCGAGGTC
>JALHNN010000096.1 GCA_022843505.1 Sulfuritalea sp. | reverse complement strand
CGATTCCTTCAAGGACCTCCAGGTCAGCACCCAGGGCGAGTTCGGCGGGCTGGGCATCGAAGTCGGCATGGAGGATGGCTTTGTCAAGGTCGTCTCGCCGATCGAGGACACGCCTGCCTTCCGCGCCGGCCTCAAGCCCGGCGACCTGATCATCAAGATCGACGACACGCCCGTGAAAGGTCTGACGCTTAATGACGCCGTGAAGAAGATGCGCGGCAAGCCCAAGACGCAGATCCGCCTCTCGATAGTGCGCAAGTCCGAGCAAAAATCCTTCGAGGTCACGCTGACGCGCGAGAAGATCAAGGTGCAAAGCGTCAAGTCCAAGCTGCTCGAAGGCGGCTACGGTTATCTGCGCGTCACCCAGTTCCAGGACGAGACCGCGCCCGACGTGGTCAGGCATCTCGATCGCCTGGCAAAAGCCGACAAGGATGCCAAGGGCGAGGGCGTCAAGGGCCTGGTGCTCGACTTGCGCAACGACCCGGGCGGCCTGCTCAGCGGCGCGATCGGCGTCTCCGCCGCTTTCCTGCCGCCGCAGGTCCTGGTGACCTCGACCGATGGCCGCACCGAAGATGCCAAGCGCCGCTACATGGCCAACCCGGAGGATTACCAGCGCGGCGCCAGGGATGATTACATGAAGAACCTGCCGGCCTGGGCCAAGTCGGTGCCGATGGTGGTGCTGGTCAATGGCGGCTCTGCCTCGGCCTCGGAGATCGTCGCCGGGGCCCTGCAGGATCACAAGCGCGCGGTCGTCATGGGTACCCAGACCTTCGGCAAGGGCTCGGTGCAGACCGTGCTGCCGCTGTCCAACAACGCGGCGATCAAGCTGACCACGGCGCGGTACTTCACGCCCTCGGGACGCTCGATCCAGGCCAAGGGCATCACGCCGGACATCGTCGTCGAGGAAAGCGCCAACGGCGGCTCGCGCGGACGCGTGCGCGAGGCCGATCTCGAGCGCCACCTGGCGGGCGAGGGCGAAAAGGCCGAACCCGCGCCGGCCAAGCCGGTGGCCAAGCCCACGGACAAGAAGGACAAGGGCAAGGGCGAGGATGCGGAGGAATCGCCGCACGCGCCCATGGAGTTCGCCTCGCCCAAGGACTACCAGCTCGGTCAGGCCGTCAATTTGCTCAAGGCCTGGCAGATCATCAAACGCTGAAAGCTCATGAATAAATCTACTGCGCGTGCCGGATCGGGGTTTGGGCGGTGCTCTTCCACGGCCAGCTTTGCACAGCCGGCCGGCTGCGGCGGCGCAAAGCGTGCTTTGCGAAACCCCGCCTCGCCCTCATGCACAACCACGTGCATTCCGGTAGCTGCGCTCCGGCCGCACCCCGCTGCGGCCCGCTCGCGACGATTTCTTCGCAAGCTTTGACGTCGGGACGACCGATGAGCCGCATGACACCGGAGAAGGCCCGCGAGCTGCGCGACGAGAAGCGCGACGGCAAGACGCGACAGCGGCCGGCGGCTTTCGTTCCTCAGCCCGGCACGCGCAAGCACCGCGAACTGCGCTTCGATCACCGCCACCCCGAGCATGTCGACGAAGCGCGCAAGCTGCTCGCCGGCCTCGAGGGCATGGAAATCGACGACGGCATCGCCCCCTACAGCCTGTCGATCTGGTATGAGATCAGCGACTACTCGCTCGAGGGACTCGAGGCCGCCCTGGTGCGCCAGGGCTTCCACCTCGACAACAGCATGTATAGCAAGCTGATGCGCACCATCGTGTATTTCTGCGAGGAAACCCAGATGCGCAACATGCGCGTCCCCGAGCGGCTGATCAAGAAGTCGCATGAGGTCTATTCCAAGGCCTGGGAGCACCACCCCCACGGCGACCACGACGAAACACCACCCGACTTGCGGCAGGAGCGGTAGGCGCAGCCGTGAACGACGAGCAGCTGCTGCGCTACAGCCGCCACATCCTGCTGCCGCAGATCGGCATCGAAGGTCAGGAAGCCATCGTCAATGCCCGCGCGCTGGTGGTCGGCGCCGGCGGCCTCGGCTCCCCGGCCGCTTACTATCTCGCCTCCGCGGGCATCGGCACGCTGGTCCTGGCTGACGGCGACACGGTGGACCTGACCAACCTGCAGCGCCAGATCCTGCATCGCACGGATGCGGTGGGAATGACCAAGGTGGAGTCGGGCAGGCGCACGCTGGGCGAGATCAATCCCGAGTGCCGGGTCATCCCGCTCGCGGAGCGCCTTTCCGCCGAACGGCTGGAGCAGGAAGTCGCGCAGGCCGACATCGTGCTCGACTGCTGCGACAACTTCGCCACCCGCCACGCCGTCAATCGCGCCTGCGTCAAGTTTCGCAAGCCGCTGGTATCGGGCGCCGCGATCCGCTTCGACGGCCAGGTCGCGGTGTTCGATTCACGCGAGGCGAACACGCCCTGCTACCACTGCCTGTTTCCCGAGGGGCAGGAGGTCGAGGAGGTGCGCTGCGCGGTGATGGGCGTGTTCGCGCCGCTGACCGGCATCATCGGCACGGTGCAGGCGGCCGAGGCGCTGAAGCTGGTGATCGGTTGCGGCACCAGCCTCGCCGGCCGCCTGCTGCTGCTCGACGGCCTGGGCATGGAATGGCGCGAAATCAGGGTGCCGCGCGATCCCGCCTGCCAGGTCTGCGGCGGGACGCAATCCGCCTAAAAGAGTTGCCGGTGGCGGAGGCGCCCCGGCGCATGGCTCAGGGCCACCGAGAAGGCCAGCAGGAACCAGAACAGCGGCTGGCGACCGGGCTCCCAGGCCATCATCAAACCCACCAGCGCGAGCTTGAACAGGGTGCCGACACCCTTGGCCTGGCGGAAGTAAAGCGGGTTGGCCCAGGCGTCCAGCGCAATGATGCCCAGCCCGGTCGCCAGCATCAGCACGGTCCATTGATGCAAGCCGCCGCCCGCGGCAAGGATCGCCGCCGACAGGCCGGCGAGGCCGGCGATGTGAAACACGCGCAGCAGGTTGATCAGCAGGCTGCGCCCGGGGAAATCGCGGCGCCCTTCCTCCTCGTCCCGTCCGCGCTCAGGCCTGGCCAAGGCGGGCCCGGATGCGAAAGTCGGCGCCGACGGCACGGCGCTCGATGATCTCGAGGCGGCGGGCGCCGGCCAGGTCACCGAGTTCCGCCAGGCCGAACATGCCGCGCGCGGCATCGCCGATCAGCAGCGGCGCCTGGTAGATCAGCAGCTCGTCGACGCATCCTTCACGCAGCAGCGAACCGTTCAGTCGCGTCCCGGCCTCGGCCAGCACTTCGTTGATGCCGCGCCGGCCGAGTTCGCGCATCAGGTCGACAAGTTCCACCTTGCCGCTGTCATTGGGCAGGACGACGATTTCGGCGCCGCGCGCGCGCAGGGCGGCGGCGCGCCCGGCGTCTTCCTGCGCCGCAGCGATCAGCACATTGCCGCCCTCGAGGACCGCCGCATCCGGCGGCGTCTCCAGGCGGCTGTCGATCACCACGCGCAGCGGCTGCCGCTCGGTCGGCACCTCGCGCACCGTGAGCCGCGGATTGTCGTCCCTGACCGTGCCGATGCCGGTGAGCACGGCACAGGAACGCGCCCGCCAGGCATGGGCATCGCGCCGCGCATCCGGCCCGGTGATCCATTGCGAGGCGCCGTTGTTGAGGGCGGTCTTGCCGTCGAGGCTGGCGGCGACCTTGAGCCGCAGCCAGGGCCGGCCTCGCGTCATGCGCGAAACGAAGCCGACATTGAGGTCGCCGGCTTCCGCCTCGAGAAGCCCGCTCGCCACCGCGATGCCTGCCGCGGCGAGCCTGGCCAGGCCCTGGCCGGCGACCAGGGGATTGGGGTCCTGCATCGCCGCCACCACGCGCGCGACACCCGCGGTGACCAGCGCATCGGCACACGGCGGCGTCCGCCCATGGTGGCTGCAGGGCTCCAGCGTGACGTAGGCGGTGGCGCCGATCGCCGTATCTCCGGCGCCGACTCTCGCCAGGGCATTGATCTCGGCGTGCGGCAGGCCGGCCTTTTCGTGCCAGCCCTCGGCGATGACATGCCCATCGCGCACGAGGACGCAGCCGACGCGCGGATTGGGGGTCGTGGTGTTGAGGCCGCGCCGCGCCAGGCGCAGTGCGTGCGCCATGAAGGCGTGGTCAGCGGCGGAAAATCTGCTCATGCGGCACCTGGCGGCCGCGACCGCTCAGGTCTTGGCCCGCGGCTGGCGCGGCTTCTTGATTTCGCGGATCGCCTCGGAGAATTCATCGACGTCCTCGAAGTTGCGATACACGGAAGCGAAGCGGATGTAGGCGACCTTGTCGAGCTTCTTCAGCTCGCGCATCACCAGCTCGCCGATGCGGTCGGATGCCACTTCGCGCAGGGCCAGCTGGACCAGCTTTTCCTCGATGCGGTCGAGCGCGAGGTCGATGCTCTCGGTGGTCACCGGGCGCTTGCGCATGGCCAGCATCATGCTGGCCTTGAGTTTGTCGCGGTCGTACTCGGTGCGGCTGCCGTTCTTCTTCACCACCTGCGGCAGTTGCAGTTCGACTCGCTCGTAGGTGGTGAAGCGCTTGTCGCAGGCCAGGCAACGGCGACGGCGACGAACCGTGTCGCCGTCTTCGTTTTCCCGGGTATCAACGACCTGGGTGTTAGGTTCGGCGCAGTAGGGGCACTTCATTTTCTTAGAAGGGGAATTTTGTGGGAAGGGCGAAGGGCGAAGGGGGAAGGGTAAAGTCAAAACCTAGCGAGGGGCGTCCCCCTTCCCCCTTCTCCCATCCCCCTTCCCCGAATTTAGCCATACACCGGAAACTTCTTGCACAAGGCCGACACCTCGCCGCGCACGCGGCTCAGCACGGCGTCGTCGTTCGGCGCGTCGAGCACGTCGGCGATCAGGTTGGCGACCTGCTCGGCCTCAATCTCGGTGAAGCCGCGAGTGGTCATCGCCGGAGTGCCGATGCGGACGCCGCTGGTGACGAAGGGCTTCTGGGGATCGTTGGGGATGGCGTTCTTGTTCACCGTGATGTGCGCCCTACCCAGGGCTGCCTCGGCGTCCTTGCCGGTGATGCTCTTGGCCTGCAGGTCGACGAGAAAGACGTGGGACTCGGTACGCCCGGAGACGATGCGCAGGCCGCGGCTCTTCAGCACCTTGGCCATGACCTGGGCGTTGTCGATCACCTGCTCCTGATAATTCTTGAATTCGGTGGTCATCGCCTCCTTGAAGGCGGCGGCCTTGGCCGCGATCACGTGCATCAGCGGGCCGCCCTGCAGGCCGGGGAAGATCGCCGAGTTGATCGCTTTCTCGTGCTCCGCCCTCATCAGGATGAGGCCGCCGCGCGGGCCGCGCAGGGTCTTGTGAGTGGTCGAGGTCACGACGTCGGCGTGCGGCACCGGATTCGGATAGAAGCCCGCGGCGACGAGGCCGGCGTAGTGCGCCATGTCCACCATGAAGATGGCGCCGACTTCCCTGGCGATCCTGGCGAAGCGCGGGAAATCGATCTTCAGCGCGAAGGCCGAGGCGCCGGCGATGATCAGCTTCGGCTTGTGCTCGCGCGCCAGGCGCTCGAGTTCCGCATAGTCGATATCCTCATTGGCATCGAGACCGTAGGGGATCACGTTGAACCACTTGCCCGACATATTCACGGCGGATCCATGGGTCAGGTGGCCGCCCATGGCGAGGTTCATGCCGAGGATGGTGTCACCGGGCTTGAGGAAGGCCATGAACACGGCCTGGTTGGCCTGCGAGCCGGAATTGGGCTGGACATTGGCGCTGTCGGCGCCGAACAACTTCTTCGCCCGGTCGATGGCCAGCTGCTCGGCCTTGTCGACGTATTCGCAGCCGCCGTAGTAGCGCTTGCCGGGATAGCCCTCGGCGTACTTGTTGGTCAGCTGCGAACCCTGCGCCTCCATCACCGGCCAGGAAACGTAGTTCTCCGAGGCGATCAGCTCGATGTGGTCTTCCTGGCGGCGGTTTTCCTCCTGGATGGCGGAGAACAGTTCGGGGTCGGTCTTGGCGAGGGTGCTTTGTCTGGAAAACATTCTCAGGCTTTCGATAAAAGTGCGTCGGGCGGGTTCGGGCGCAGGGTCTTGCGCGAGCCGAGGCGGGATGGCGCTGGCAGGAGCGGCGGATTTTAGCATCCGCTCGTCGCCGGCCGGGGGGCGGATCGGGCTGGCGGCCGTGCCTCAGCCAGGCAGTTCGTCGAGCGTCGCCCGCAGGTGGCGGCTATCGGCCCAGGCAACAAGATGCCAGTTGCCGGCGCGGTAGTCCAGCCAGTTGAGCGCCGCGTTGCCCAGCGTGAAATCGCGCGGCGCGTCGATCGCACGCCCGGTCGCGGCGCGGTACACGACGTCGAGCACGCCGCCGTGGGTAAAGGCGAGCACCGATTGGCCGGCATGTCGCTGCGCCATTGACGCCAAGCCGGTCAGGACACGCACGGCAAACCGGTTCAGCGACTCGCCGGTTTCGCAGTCGAAATCGGGAGCGCGCTCCTTGTGCAGGCGATAGGCGGTGGGATTGACCATGCCGGCCTCGGCCGCGGTCAGGCCCTGAAGGACGCCAAAATGGCGCTCGCGAAGAGTCGGCGCCGGCGACACGGCGATCTTGCGCGCCTCCACGGCAATGCAGGCCGTGCGCCAGGCCCGCGCCAGGTCACTGCTGTAGACGGCGGCGAAGTCATGCTCGCCCAGGGCATCGGCGAGCGCGCGCGCCTGCGCTTCCCCGGTCGCATTCAAGTCGATGTCGATCTGTCCCTGGACGCGCTTTTCGGCATTCCAGTCCGTCTCGCCGTGTCGAATCAGGCAGAACCGCGTGTTCATGCTCCCGATTTTAGTGCCAGCCGGGCATCGCTTCGCAGCATGCGCGTGAGATTCTGCCGCACGTAGCCGATATGGCTTGCGGCCGCATCGAGTGCCTGGGCGGCATCGCCCTGTTCGATCGCCCGCCATACCGCCCGGTGCTGGTCGAGCAGGGCGTCGCGGGCCGCGGGCACCTGCATGAGTTCGGAAAGGTTGCGCCGCAAGTTGTCGCGCATCAGGCGCAACAGGCTCGCCGTCAGGTGGCCGACGATGACGTTGTGCGAGGCCTCGGCGATGGCCTGGTGAAAGGCGAGGTCGCTATCCACCTGGAGGTCCAGGTCCTGACCGCCGAAGGAATCCTCGAGCGCCGCCAGGCACTGCCGGACGCGTTCGCGGTCGCTTGCCGTGGCCCGCATGGCCGCGCATTCGGCTGCGCGCGCTTCGAGCATGTGGCGAAACTCGAGCATGTCCTCATGAACACCCGGATGATCCCGCAGGATTTCCTCCCAGGGATTGCCGAAGCTCGAATCCAGCCGGTCGGTGACGAAGGTCCCCCCGCCCTGCCTGCTTTCCAGCAGCCCACGAGCGGCGAGCTTCTGGATCGCCTCGCGCAAGCTGGCACGCGATACGCCGAGCTGTACCGACAATTCACGCTCCGATGGCAAGCGGTCGCCCGGTTTCAGGCGGCCTTCAAGCACACGCTGTTCGATCTCGCGCGCGACGACGTCGGCGAGCCGCGGAGCGGTCATTCTGGGTTCCATGCAAGGAATATATCACTGGTCTGACCAAAAGATCAATTACCCTCAGAAATCCGTGGGCATTCAAATACCCCATTGACAATGGAGCTTTTCGCCGATAAGATGCCGTACGTATTGGTCTTACCATTGATCCACGAAAAGAAAGCTGCAGCAGTGGCCCGCCAAATCGCAGGTCTATCGACGCGCCAGCGACCGGCGGACTTGCGATTCGACGAATATTTAAACCTCAGGTTATGATGCCTGCCCGATACCTCGGCATTCCCTTGAAGCGCCGCGGCAGCCCGCGCAACGCCACCTTGGAGTCGCACCGATGAACGCCATGCTGAAATTCTCCCGCGGGGTCGACTGGATGAACGACCGGCTCGGCCGCGGTCTGATCTGGCTGATCCTTGCCGCCGTCCTGATCTCCGCCGGCAACGCCATCGTGCGCAAGGCTTTCGACATGAGTTCGAACGCGCTGCTGGAAATCCAGTGGTACCTGTTCGCCTCCGTGTTCATGCTCGGTTCCGGCTTCGCCTTCCTCAAGAATGCCCACGTGCGCATCGACTTCATATCCAACCACCTCTCGGCGCGAACCCGCAACATCATCGACATCGTCGGCATCGTCGTCTTCCTGTTCCCGCTGTGCTACATGCTGATCGTGATTTCGTGGCCCCTGTTCATGAATGCCTG
>JALHNN010000095.1:7000-8153 GCA_022843505.1 Sulfuritalea sp. | reverse complement strand
GATGCCCGAGGATTTCGAGCAGGGCTTCTTCCACCGAGAAATGAAACTTCAGGTAGTTGGCCACCTCGGCGATGAAGAACTTCTGTATGTGCCAGGCATCTTCTTTCGCGATCGAGTTTTCGAGGGCGAGCAGGCGATTGAAGATTTCCTCGTGCTGGCGGTCGATCCGCTCGATGCCGATGCAATATTCCGGCTTCCACTTCAATTTCATGTCCATCCCCGCCCTTGCCGACCGACCGCGATTCTCGTCCACCGCTTGCGCAATGTCAAAAGCGGCGGAAAGCCCAAAGGCTCGGGCGAAGGCAAGAGCAGTTCCGCGGAATATTCGCCGGCTGCCGGCTTTCCCGGCCGAAACCTTTCAAGAAATCACCGACCACTGGGCTAAACTGGCCAAGCGCTCCTGCACCGCCCTGCCCGACTCAGCCTCGGTTAAAGAATCCGCATGAACCCGACATCCGCAGAGTCCGGCGCAAACCAGCCGCCCCTGTCTTTCGCCTCCCTGCCGCTGGCCCCCGCAACGCTGCTTAATCTCGAGCAACTCGGCTATCGGCAGATGACGCCGATCCAGGCGGCCAGCCTGCCGCTCGCCCTGGCCGGACACGACCTGATCGCCCAGGCCAAGACCGGTAGCGGCAAGACTGCGGCATTCGCGCTGACCCTGCTGACCAAACTCAATCCGCGCCGCTTTGCGGTGCAGGCGCTGGTGCTCTGTCCGACGCGCGAACTGGCCGACCAGGTGAGCCAGGAAATCCGGCGTCTGGCGCGCGGCGCCGACAACATCAAGGTGCTGACCCTGTGCGGCGGCAGCACCATGCGACCGCAGATCTCCAGCCTGGAGCACGGCGCCCACGTCGTGGTCGGCACCCCGGGCCGCATCATGGATCACCTGCAGCGCGCAAGCCTCGACCTGTCGGCGCTGGATACCCTGGTGCTGGACGAGGCCGATCGCATGCTGGACATGGGCTTCCACGACGACATCGTCTTCGTCGCCAAGGCCTGCCCCGCGGAGCGCCAGACCCTGCTGTTCTCCGCCACCTATCCGGAGGGCATCGCCACCCTGGCCCGCGCATTCCTGCGCAACCCGCAACAGATCACCCTGGCCGAACGGCACGAGCCGGATAAGATCCGCCAGCGCTTCTACGAGGTGGGCAAC
>JALHNN010000095.1:0-6990 GCA_022843505.1 Sulfuritalea sp. | reverse complement strand
ACCCGCCAGCAATGCCGCGACCTGCTGCAGGTCCTGCGCGCCGAGGGTTACGTCGCCCTGGCCCTGCATGGCGAACTGGAACAGCGCGAGCGCGACCAGGTGCTGATCCAGTTCGCCAACCGCAGTTGTTCGATCCTGGTCGCCACCGACGTCGCCGCCCGCGGGCTCGACATCGACCAGCTCGAAGCCGTGATCAATGTCGATATCACGCCGGACAGCGAAGTGCATGTCCATCGCATCGGACGCACGGGTCGGGTCGACCAGGCGGGATGGGCACTCAGCCTGGTCAGCAGCAACCAGAAGGGCCGCGTCGCCAACATCGTCAAGGCCCTCGGCGTCGAGGTCGAATGGCAGCCCCTGAGCGAACTGCAAGCCGCCGGTGACGCCGGCAAGCCCCTGCTGCCGCCGATGGCCACGCTGCTGATCCTCGGCGGGCGCAAGGAAAAGCTCCGCCCCGGCGACGTCCTGGGCGCCCTGACCGGCGAAGCGGGCTTCGGCAAGGAGCAGATCGGCAAGATCAACGTCACCGACACCAGCACCTACGTCGCGGTCGAGCGCGGCATTGCGCAGGACGCGCTGCGCAAGCTGTCGGCCGGCACGATCAAGGGCAAGAAGGTGAAAGTGCATCTCCTTAGCGACGTGTTTTCGTAGAGGCGCGGCTGAATGAAAACTCCGAAGAGACTCCAGTCGCTGGTGACCGAAGGCCTGGTCGACGAGGTGCTGCGCCAGCTGATGAGCGGCAAGGAGGCCACCGTGTACATCGTGCGCTGCGGCGACGAAATTCGCTGCGCCAAGGTGTACAAGGACATCAAGCAGCGCAGCTTTCGCAACAACACCTCGTATCAGGAGGGCCGGCGGACCAAGAACAGCCGCCAGGCGCGGGCGATGGAGAAGGGCAGTCGCTACGGACGCCAGATGCAGGAGGAAGCCTGGCAAAGCGCCGAGGTCGATGCCCTGTACCGGCTGGCGGCCGCGGGCGTGCGCGTGCCGCAGCCCCATATCTGCCATGAGGGTGTGCTGCTGATGGACCTAGTGACCGATGCCGACGGCCAGCCCGCGCCGAGGCTCAACGACATCGATCTGTCGGAAACGCTGGCGCTGGAATTTCACGCCGGCCTGCTCGAGCAAGTGGTGCGCATGCTGTGCGCCGGCATCATCCACGGCGACCTGTCCGAGTACAACATCCTCGTCGGCGCCGACGGCCCGGTCATCATCGACCTGCCGCAAGCCGTCGATGCGGCCGGCAACAGCAACGCCGCCGTCATGCTGCAACGCGATGTGGCCAACCTGGCGAGCTACTTCGGCCGTTTCGCCCCCGCGCTGGCCGATACGGACTACGGCAAGGAAATCTGGCGGCTCTATCAGGCCGGCAGCCTGAGCCCGGCCAGCGAACTGACGGGCCGCATCGAAGTCGATCACCGCATCGCCGATGTCGACGCGGTCCTCGAAGAGGTCAAGCTCGCGCTGCAGGCCGAGGAGCGCCGCCTGTACCAGGCCGGCTGATTCGCCGTACCCCCAGCGCCGACTCTTGATGTCCGACGAAATCATCGCCGCTACCCGCAAGTGGCTGGAACGCGCGGTCATCGGCCTCAATCTCTGCCCCTTCGCCAGGAGCGTGCATGTCAAGGGCCAGATCCGCTATGTCGTCAGCGCGGCGCAGACGGAGGACGCACTGCTCGATGATCTCGAACGCGAGCTGAGATTTCTCACCGACATCGCGCCGGCAGACGTCGATACCACCCTGCTGATCACGCCCCGGGCACTGACCGACTTCGCCGACTTCAGCAAGTTTCTCGATCTCGTGGAAGTCGTGCTGCGCGCCCAGGGCCTCGTCGGTGTGCTGCAGGTGGCGAGCTTTCATCCGGACTATGTCTTTGCCGAGGCGGAAGCCGACGACATCGCCAACCACACCAACCGCGCGCCCTACCCGACGCTGCACCTGATTCGCGAAGCCAGCCTGGCCCGCGCCACGGCCGCCTTTCCCGACGCTTCCGAGATCTACCAACGGAATATCGAAACCCTGCGCAGCATGGGGATCGACGGCTGGCAGGCGCTCGATGTCGGCACGCCGGTGAAGCGGAAGCCATAGGCCGAGCGATGCCAGGCAGCCAGCCCGGGTTCGAGTTGCGCGAGGACGAGGTGGAGATCACCGCGATCCGCGCCCAGGGCGCGGGCGGGCAGAATGTCAACAAGGTGTCGAACGCGGTTCATCTGCGGTTCGACGTTCGCGCCTCCTCGCTGCCCGAGGACATCAAGGCGCGTCTGCTCCAATTCAAGGACCAGCGCATCAGCGCCGATGGCGTGGTGGTGATCAAGGCGCAGCAGTATCGCAGCCTGGAACGCAACAGCCTTGCCGCCATGGAACGCCTGCGCGAACTCATCGCCACGGCCGCCTTCATTCCCCGCACGCGCCGCGCCACCAAGCCGACGCGCAATTCGCAGCGGCGGCGTGTCGACAGCAAGACGCAGCGCGGAAGAATCAAGGCCTTGCGCGGTCGCGTCGGCGATTCCTGATCGAGTTGCGTGGCGACGGAGTCGGTGTCATGCTCGGAAGAGACGGGCTCGGCTTTGCGGTCATCGGCCGCTCCGCAGCGGGCGCGGTCGGTCAGGTTGACGGCGCCACGGTCAGAACCCGGCCATTGAATGTATCCGGAACGCTGATACTGGAGCGGCCGCTGCGCATCACAAGCCTGACGCATTTTCTGCGCATTCTTTGCCTTTTGTTAAGGCGTTCTTAAGGCAATTTGCGTAGCCTCCATTCTTGAAAATATCGTCAGGGTTTGCCCTCCGTCATGACGTCTCTCGGCTTGCTGATTTGGATTGGTGTCGGCATCGTCTTGCAGGTGGGCCTGTTTCTGGGCATCAGCTTCTGGCAGCACTGGCAATCCTACAGCCGGCTCAAGCAGGGACAGCCCGATGGAGATGAAGCGATGACGACGGCCAGCCCGCGAACCGAAGAGGTGGCAGGCTGGTCGGGATTTCGCCCCTTCAAGGTGGCCCGACGCGACATCGAAGACCCCGCCGGACAAATCTGCTCATTTTTTCTGGAACCCGAGGAGAGGCAGCTGCTGCCGTCATTCAAACCCGGCCAGTTTCTGACTTTCCGCCTGGAAGTTCCCCGGGCCGACGGCAGCGGCAGCGAGCAGATCACCCGCTGCTATTCGCTCTCGGATGCCCCGCAGTCCGACCACTACCGGGTGTCCATCAAGCGGGTGCCGCCCCCTCCGCAAAGCGGCCATCCGCCGGGGCGCTCGTCGAACTTCTTCCACGACCATGTCCAGGTCGGCACCACGCTGCAGATTCGCGCGCCCTCGGGACATTTCTATCTCGAACCGGGCAGCGCGCCCGTCGTCCTAATTGCCGGCGGCATCGGCGTCACGCCCGTGCTCAGCATGCGGAATTGGTGCCAAGGGCGGCAGCCCGAGCGCGAGGTCTGGTTCTTCTACGGCGTGCGCAACAGCCGGGAAGCCGCGTTTGCCGCGCACCTGAAGGCCGTTGCCGCCGCCAATCCCAGGGTCCATATACGATTGTGCTTCAGCGATCCGCTGCCTGAAGACCAACCCGGCAAGGACTTTGATCACCGCGGGCGCGTCGATGTAAATCTGTTTCGCATGGAGCTGCCGCTGAAGCCCTTCCACTACTACATCTGCGGGCCGACTCCGATGATGGAATCCCTGGTGGCGGCGCTGAAAGACTGGGGCGTGCCCGATACGCACATCCACTTCGAAGCCTTCGGCCCCGCGTCGATCATGCGGCAGAAGCCCGAGGCCGCCGTTACGGCGCCGGCAGGCGACATCACGGTGAGCTTCGCCAAGACGGGCAAACAGGCTCGCTGGTCGCCGCAGTCGGCGAGCCTGCTGGAATTCGCCGAATCGCAGGGCATCGCCATCGATTCGGGCTGCCGCGCCGGGGGCTGCGGCACCTGCCAGACCACGATACGCAGCGGCGAAGTGGCCTATCGCCAAACGCCGGACCATGATCCGGAACCCGGCACCTGCCTGCTGTGCGTCTGCACGCCCAGGACCGATGTGACGCTGGAGGCCTGAATGACGACGCCCGACACCGCCTCGCTCTGGCGCAAGCACATCCTGCCCTTCACGCTGTTGGTGACCCTGCTCGGCGTGGCGACCCTCGTCGGCGACTACCTGCTCCATCGCCTCGACCTGGTCTGGGTGGGGCGCTATCTCGGCATCCCCGGCACCCTGCTGATCATCGGCTCGCTGAGCTATTCGCTGCGCAAGCGCAAAGTCATCGCCTCCGGGAACGTCAAGTCCTGGCTCAGCATGCACGAGGTCGGCACCTGGCTGGGCTCCTGGATGGTGCTGCTGCATGCGGGTATCCATTTCAATGCCATCCTGCCCTGGCTGGCCACGATCGCCATGGGCGTCAATGTCATCAGCGGCATGGTCGGCAAGATGCTGCTGGGACGCTCGCGCGAGCATGTCCAGGGCCAGCGCGAACACTACCAGTTGCGTGGCCTGTCCAAGGCCGAAATCGAGCAGGCAGTGTTCTGGGAGTCGGTGACCTATGACGCCATGGCCAAATGGCGCAAGGTGCATATCCCGATTTTCATTGTCTTTGCCGTGCTGGCCCTGGGCCACATCCTCAGCATCTTCCTGTTCTGGGGCTGGCGATGAGCAAGACCCTCAAGTTTGTGCTGGCGGCCAACCTGATCGCGCTGGCCATCCTGAGCTTCGTCTATCCGCATTTGATGGTCGGCCCCGGCAAGCTGATCCCCGGCCACGGCAAGCTCGAAACCGACTGCTTTGCCTGCCACGCGCTCTTTGCCGGCACCACCACCGACCGCTGCGTGAGCTGCCACAAGCTGGAACAGATCGGCAAGCTTACGACGCTTGGGCAGCCGATCGCAAAGCCGCTGACCAGCACGCCCTTCCATCAAAAGCTGCTGAAGCAGGACTGCATGGCCTGCCATAGCGACCATGCCGGCGTGAAGCGCTTCCGCGTCGAGGGCCGCTTCAACCATGCCTTGCTACAGGCCGACGCGCGCAAGGAATGCCAGTCCTGCCACAAGTCGCCCGACGATGCCCTGCACCGGCAGATCACCGGGAATTGCCGCCAGTGCCACACCGAGCAGAAATGGGTGCCGGCGACCTTCGACCACGCCAAGTATTTCGTGCTGGATCGCGACCACAACGTGAAGTGCGTCACGTGCCACCTGCGCAACGACTACAGCGCTTACACCTGCTACGGTTGCCACGAGCACACGCCCGAGATAATCCGGCGCGAGCATATCGAGGAAGGAATTCGCGATTTCAAGAACTGTGTGGAGTGCCACCGCAGTGCCGATAAGAATGACGTACGGAAGCCCGGGCGCGGGCGAGAGCAAGAAAAGGAACGCGGAAAGCTGGGTGACGACTGACTTGGCAGCAGCTATTCATGATGCTGAGCGCATTCACCATGAGCGGGAGGTTCCAAGAAGTCAATCGCCCAGTACCGAGGCTGAGCAAGATGCCCAGCCTTCGAACCCTATGATCTATATCTAAAGTGAGTATTGTCGTTGCCAATTTTGGTGCGTACTATATGGAATCGATGACTTCTCGTGACGGCGGCGATGAGCAACTGGTATTTCTGCAAGAACGGAAAGCAAGAAGGCCCCATTTCTCTTGATGAGCTAAAGGGGAGGATTGCAAGTGGCGACTTAGCACATTCAGTTCCGGTATGGGAAATTGGTGCTTCACATTGGATCAAGATTCGCAAACATCCTGTCTTGATTTCTTCGATCCCGACGCCACCACCACGTCCAGGCCCGTCAGAAATCAAGTCGCCACGCCCAAAGTCATTACTTACGTCCGTTCTTTCGGCTATTCGCGGCAGTGCGACCAAATAAGATTCCCCGACATTTGGTGACGCAGAGTTGCATCCCATACTGAGCAAGACGGATCAGGAGCTGGCGGCGCTAGCCGAAGCTACTCCGGACGCAATGCCAATCAAACTCGACGAGGTGCTTAGGAATGTCACCATTGATCCGGAATATGCCTTCTTGGTTACCCCTGACAATGCGCTCTTGATGGGTTGCTTGGTGAGTTTAGCCAAGTATGAAGACGCTATTGCTCTCCCACAGAGCCAGATGGTGTGGGACATCATTGGGGCGATCTTGGAGAGACAAATCCAGATGCTGTCCCTGACAAGCGAGAAAACTGCTGAGCGCCGCCTAGCACCATGAACTGACGATGTATCCAGTATTGCGGGCTGCTCCACAGCCTGACAATCAGCAAAGCCACCGGTTTGACCACGCAGCATGACCATTTCAGCAGACCGCTCCCAGCCTGAATCGGCCCGATTGGCTTTTCGGTCGAACCGACTTGCGCGCTGTTCGCCGCCATGCGCCCCTGCCGCCACGCGGCCCGCTGCCGGCCTGAGGGCCTTCGAGACGTGCCGTATCCCCAGCGCCGACTCTTGCGGCTGACCCGGTGCACGACCCCACGCCGCCTCGACAAGCCTAGGCGGCAGGCCTCAGCCGGCGGCGCCCTTCAACTCCACCGGCAATCCCGCGACGACCAGCGTCACGCGATCGCTTAGCGCAGCGAGCGCCTGATTGATCCGCCCCTGCTCGTCGGCGAAGCGGCGGGCCATTTCGTTCGGCGGCACCACACCCCAGCCGACCTCGTTGCTGACCAGGATCACGCGCCCTGGCTGGGCCGGCAAGGCTTCCAGCAACCGGGATCGTTCGGGCTCGAAGCCCGGGCCGAGCATCAGGTTCGTCAGCCACAGCGTAATGCAATCCACCAGAACGCAACGATTCGCGGTGGCCTCGGCGCGCAGGCACGCGGCGAGCTGCAGGGGCTCTTCCACGGTGCGCCAATGCGCCGGCCGCCGTTGCCGATGGTGGGCGATGCGTTCGGCCATCTCGCCGTCGCCCGCCGTCGCCGTGGCGACGTAGACGACCTCGAGACCGGAATCTGTCGCGCGCCCTTCCGCCAGGCTGCTCTTGCCCGAACGGGCACCGCCGATGATCAGTTCGATGCTCAT
>JALHNN010000094.1 GCA_022843505.1 Sulfuritalea sp. | reverse complement strand
CCGGTAGAATCTGCATCAGCTTGAGTTTCAGCTCGCGGGCGAGCGGAACGCTGCTCATCTCGATCCATCGCAGGGAATCCCGGCGCTCCGCGAGATAGTCCGAAAAATTCGCCAGTAGCATCGCGAAATTACTCGCTGCGCCTGTCAATACGCTGCACTCCTGTTTCTGGATCGTCAGCAAGGCCCGCATCGGGTTGAACGGCCCCTCGTCCAGGATCAGCGTGCCTCCGCGCGTCAGGGTCGCGAGCCAGCGCCCAAGTCCAAATGCATGCGCAGGCGACGACATCAGGTACTCGCGGTCGCCCTCGGCGGCAGCCACCATCGAACGGATACAGGTAACGACGTGCGTCAGCCCCGCGAGGCGGAGGGCAATCAACTTTCGGTGGGTCGATGTGGTGCCGGACGACGGGAGCAGAAGCATGCACGAATCGGGGTTCGCCTCGGGCCAGAGCGCAATGTCGCTCTCGCCCGAAAAGACTGCATCGATCTCGACGACATTCACCGATCCGGCAATTGTTGATACGCCGTCACGGCTGGCCGTATCGACGAGAATCAGGTCGCTGGCTGTCCACAGCTCCGCAATTCCCTGCTGGTCAAGATCGTTCAGGGGGAGCGGGCAGGCAATCGCGTTTAGCGCGGTGGTCGCCGCTACGCCAATCATGAACCCGAGCTTGGAACTTACGCATATCATGACGACCTTGCCAGGAGCCGCACCTCGACTGGCCAGCTGCGAAGCGAGTCGACGCACCCGGGTGAGCATCTCGCCATAGCCCAATGCGGTTCCGGACGCGACGACAGCCCCGCGATCGGGATTCCGGGCTGCCCAGTAGGAAAGCCAGTCAGCCGGCCGGCAGGTCGCCGGAAGCTCCACCACTCCCGTCAAGCCTTACTCCCGGCGCTACGTGCCAATTCGGCCTTTAGCTCGCCGATCGTACGGATTGCCGCCATCGATTCCAGGCTCAGACGAATCCCGGTAATCTTCTGCGCCTCCATGACGATGGTCACATGGGCCAGTGAATCCCAGCTCGGAACCTCAATCATTCCAAGGTCGTCGCGCAGTTGGAAATCCGGCGCCAAGTCTAGAACGCGGCGGATCATCCGCTCGACTTCGACTCCTTGCCGAAACGCCTGGCTGTCAACGGAGGTGGCCAAGACGGCTTCCGCCGGCGGCTCGGGTCGAGATTCCGGCGCGCCGTGCGAAGCGGTCGCAAATACCGAAACGTGATCGTCGATGTCGGTGAGGATCACGACGCCCAGTCCCACCGTCACGTCGTTGCCGATTCGGCATTTGCGAATGGTGCAGTTCGGACCCAGCCAACAGCGATCGCCAATCGTAGCGCTGCCGCTAATCTGGCTCTGGCCGGTGATCAGACATTGTCTGCCGACTCTCACGTTATGGGCGATATTGACCTGGGGTCCGATCTTTGTCTGCTCACCTATCATCGTGTCCTCCAGGACACCGCGAGCGATGGTGCTGTTTGCACCAACGTGGACCCTGTCGCCAATCTGCAGTCCGCCGAAATGAGGAATCCGCATCGGCTCACCTGCGGCGTTTCGTTCATATCCAAAACCCGTGTCGCCCAGCACTGCGCCGGGGCCGATGACGCAGTTGCATCCGATGCGTGTGCCTGAACAGATGATCGCACCGTGATGGATCTTCGTGCCTTCGCCGATTTCTACGCCTGCTTCGATTACCACCCTGGAACCGACATGCACTCCTTGGCCAAGTTTGGCTTGAGGTGAAATTGTCGAATTGCGGTCGATCGAAGGCGGCACTCTTGGCTCAAAGAACTCAGCCATCACCTGGGCAAACAGGAGTCGTGGATTGTCATGCTCGAGGTAGCAGTTGGCATCGGCGCGGGCGGCGCCCGGACGCACGATCACGGTGGCACCTACACCGCGATCGACCGCTGCCGATCGTTTCGACGCAAATGTAATCGCTCCTACCACCAGCGAGGCCAGGGGCCGGGCGCATGTGACCTGCCGATCGTCGCCGACCATGCGGGCGCCATACCGCTCGGCAATATCCCGCGCAGTCAGCGGGGCAAGTGGCACAATTTCGTTTGACATAGACGGTCAACCATTTGTCTTATTGGGCCTGTCGCGCCAGCGCGACAATTTCGGCAAGTAGTCGTTCCTCGACATGCACGCCCTGGCGCGCGGCAAGCTCACGGCAGGCCTCCGCACGCTGGCCGGGAAGCCTTGCCGTCGCGTCGGTCATCGTCGCATCGACAAGAGCTTCGACCTGCGCGTAATAGTGTTCCCGGCCGGTTAGTACCTCCGGGTCGAAAAGCAGGAACGCGTGACCAATATTCACCGGAACGTCGCTCTCGTCGAAATAGGACGGATTCTGGAACGCCAAACCGGCACCGGCAAGGGCACTGCAAATCAGCTCGACGCCCATTGCCAGCACGGCGCCCTTCAAGCCGCCGGCGGGAAGCATCAGGCCTGCCAGGCCAGCCCTGGCATCGTTGGTCGGCACGCCATTGCTGTCTGCGGCCCAACCGTCAGGAATGGTCTCGCCGCGCTTGGCCGCGATCACGAGCTTGCCGCGTGCAACTGCCGACAGCGAAGCATCGACGACGATCGGGGAGGCTTGGCGCCGAGGAAAAACCATGGCGACCGGATTCGTTCCGTAGATCGCCCGACGGCCATTCCACGCAGGCATCGCCGCCGGTGAATTGCTGAACGCCAGGCCCGCCAGTCCGTGCTCGGCAGCCGCCAACAGATGGTATGAAGCGACGCCGAAATGGTGGCTGTGATGAACGCCAGCAAATACTACGCCCGTCTCCGGAGCGAGCTCGCGGCAGCGTCCAATCGCAATGTCACACGCCGGATAGGCAAGACCTCCGTTCGCGTCGACCATAATCGCGGCGGTGCCCGCCTTCTGCGTTAAGACTGGCTGAGCCTCCGCCCGCACCCGTCCTGCACGGATATGGCCAACGTATTGGGGCAGCCGGGACACGCCGTGCGAGACCACTCCGCTCGCTTCGGCATGGACAAGCGCACGCGCCGTTGCGGTAGCAGCAAGCTGCTGGACGCCCACTGCAATCAGGGCCTGTTCGACCAGAGCCTGCAACTCGTCCAACGACACCAGGTTCATTATGGCCGCCTCATGCCGCGCATTCGACTGACAGAGTCCGCAATGTCCGGGCGATCTGTTCCGGCGTGATCATTCTCGGAGTTCCGATCGCGTTGACTACCCGATCGACTTCGTCGGGCGCCACGGTCAGCAGCGGGCGCGTGGGAATGGCGTGGCCTTCGACGTATTGAACCTCACGCCCCCCGCCCGTTATGTGCAGCAGGACATGATCGTCTGGCTTCACTTCACCCTTTGCCACGGCCTGGCATAGGGCGTCGACCGCTACCGCGGCAGCCGGTCCGATATCCACGCCTTCCAGATGGCGGAACATCTGCGACGCATGGAAAAGCTTCGAGTTTGTCACGTCCCAGACGCAGCCGTTTGTCTCCTCGAGCACGTCGTAAATCCCCCCGGCTACGCCTAGCGGCGGATTGCGATTGGTCAGTACGGCCGCCGTGACCGACGCAACCCGATGATGCGCCTCGTCGTCGCTCATCTTGATCAGGTTTCTGGAGCGTGCACGCCAGGCATTTCCAATCGGTGTGAAAGGGTAGTTCTGGGCCAGGTGGATGCGTGTGAGGCAATCGCCAAAGCGCCCGTCTCGGCGCAACAGGCGCGCAGCCTGCGCGGCGGCTATCGCACCGGAAGCGCTCCCCACGGCCTGGAAATAGTGATCGAACAGCCGTCCGGTTCCCTGCTCCGGATGGACCACCGCGTTGATCATCGGCACCGCCATTCCAGCTCGTCTGGCGGGATTGAACGCCCCGCCGTCGCGAATCAATCCAAGGCGCTCGGTGACTCGGTCGGTCAGGGCTATGGCATCGGAATAGTCGCCCTTCACCGCAACCAGAAACGGACTGGTCTCGAACGGCAACAGCAGGTTGGCAATCCCAGTTTCCGGAACGATCAAATACAGGGGCAGTCCAAACAAATGGCAGTAGTAGTTATAGCTGTTTGCTGTATTTCCGGCCGAGGAAATGATGAACGCGGGCACGCCAGTTTCTCGGAATGCCTGCAGGTAGTAGGCGATGCTGGCCTGTACCTCGAACTCCTTGAAGGTACGGGTATTGACGTACACACCGCGTTCGGGCCAGTACCCGCTAAAAGCGATGAACAGATTCCGCAGGTTCAACCGCGCGCCAAGGCCTTGGCTAGGGTAGCAATAAGGCTCCGCCAATGGAGCCCTGGAGGAATCGAGAAAACTCTCGCCAGTTGGCAGCCAGTCGCCGTACTTGAAGATCCCAGGACGCTCGCTGCGGATTTGTATCTGGGGATATGAGTAGCTCGGCTCGAGCAGCGCCGGGCCATGTTTTCCCACCAATTCGTTATCGCAGCGAAGACGAAATCCGGCATCGCCATCGAAGGACGCTCCACAATGCGCGCATTTGAGTTTCATATCAGGATCCCGACTCGCCACCAACGATTCGGGTCGTGTGGCATTGGCTCTTGTCAAAAGAAGACACTACGATTTGAGTTCAAGCAACAGGCAAGACGGCTGGCCGAAGCAGGCTCGATTCGAACGTTGCCAGCGCACACCGACACCACAACATGAGGCGCACGTGCAATTCTTGGCCGTGCACATCACTTGCGGCGCTTGCGCTCGCTTGGCCGGGATTCCTTGAACTCGTTGGCCAACAAGGAGTAAAGCTGATAGTCGAGGTAGCCGTCTTCGCCACGGAAGCGATCTCTTAGAACTCCCTCCAATGACCAACCGAGCCCCTTCACGGCGGCGGCAAATGCCGGATTGGCGGTTTTTCCCTCGATACGATGCAGGCCCAGGGTAATAAACAAGTGCCTTGTGATCAGCTGGATTGCCTCACGAGCATAGCCCTTCCCCCACTGACTTTTGTCGCCGAGGAGGATTTCAACTTCAGCACAGCCGTTAAACCAGTCGATCGGACCGTACTTGATGTTCCCTATATGTGTTCCTGAATCAAGCAGGCACACGGCAAGAATCTCAGCGTCATTGCCAATCGACGCAAGGTATCTCTCTGCGGCCAGCAGTGACGAAGGGCGGAATCGACGTCCGGAGTAGCGATTGACGTCCGGATCATTCAGCCAGGCCAGATAGCGCGGCCCGATATCGCTTGACTCGAAAGGACGGATACCAATGCGGGCGCCAGTCAGGAAATATGTACTCATGGCGACATCCTCACGTTAGCCGGGTGTTCCAAGTAAGCACCAGACAAATCGTCAATGGCCACTACGGAAATTCCAAGAAGATGCATGAAGTATAGCCCGACGCAGCATTTTCCTTTGGTCTTGCAAGGAGGGCGGACAAGGAAGAACACGTTTGCATTTGCGACAGCCGGCAAATTTTGTCCGGACTCGCGCAAAACGCTACCAGCCGACCGGCGGGACCGGATTTGGCGCCACCGGCGCCAGACCATGCCGCAACAGTTCTTCCGCAAACTCAAGCAGCCTGTAGTCGGCATATCTCGCAGCGACAATCTGCAGCCCAAAAGGCATGCCGTCCGGTCCAGTAAATGCGGGGACGTTCAGCGCTGGAGTCCGGCAGAGCGTCCACATCAGGCAAGGGTCCTTCTCTTCACGCGTCGCAAGGCCTATCGGCGCGACATGGGCGGTGGAATGACAAATCAGCACATCGAACTTTCGCAATGCTGCCTCGGCTTCCGCGGCGAGCACGTTCTGCAACCGCAAGCCCTCGCGAAATTCCTCCGCCCGGATGCTCCGTCCGCGCTCGATCATTTCTCTCATCACCGCGCTGATCAGGTCCGGATGGCCACGGAGTTCCTCTTCGAAATAGTAGGAAAGCGACTTGGTATAGATCGTCTCGTGTACCTGATGAGCTGTGGCGAGTTGCTCCGGGGTGGAAATCTCTTCGAGCTCGATCCAAGATTCCCGGGCGAGCTTGGCGGCAAACTCCTCCATCGCCTCCTTAACGTAGGGCGCCGCCAGATCCCAAACATGGGTTCGCAGAAATGCGACCTTCCATTTCTCCTTTGCGGATCGGATCGGCGCCAGATCGACATAGTGGTGCACATTGGGATAGTTGCGGCCGCGAACCCTGGTGGCGTCCAGCGCGAGCCTCAGGTCTTCGGGAAATCGCGAGAACAGGGTTACGTGGTCGAGAGTGTCAAGCGTCTTCAGGATCCCGGTGCGCGGGATCAGCCCGAAGGAAGGTTTCAGCCCGTAGATCCCGTTGAAACTGGCTGGGCGGATCGTCGAACCCGCAGTCTGCGTTCCAAGCGCCAGCGGCACCATTTCGCAGGCCACCGCAGCGGCTGAGCCGCTCGACGAGGTTCCCGGCGAACGACGGGAATCGTGCGGATTCACCGTCTTGCCCGGATGGTGCACAGCGAATTCGGCGGTTACCGTCTTCCCCATCACCAGCGCATCATGCTGCATCAACTCGGCGACCACTCGCGCATCGTTGCCAGGCCTGAAGCCCTGCCAGATCGGGCTGCCCATTGCGGTCGGGAAGTCGGAAGTGTTGAAGACATCCTTCACCCCGACCGTCAGCCCGAACAAGGTGCCAAGACTATCCGGGCTTCGATGTCGCTTTTGGTCAAGCGTCAAGGCCTGTCGTCTGACGAGGTCGTGGTCGAGGCTCGCCCACGCGCCAATGCGCCCTTCCAGCGCTTCTATCCGGTCAATGCAGGATTCAACGTAGTCGGAAACCGACAGCGCTCCCACCTTCAATTCGCGGACCGCCTCGACCGCGCCCATCTGGTATGGCTGCTTATTCATGTTCGAATACATCCTGCTAGGGGAGGTCCTTTGCCTTTTCCGGACGGAGGTTCTTGATCGCCGCCTCGAACTCGGGCTCGGTTAGTCCCGTTATCTGCAGGTAATAGTCAAGCGCCGCTGGCCTCTGGGCATCGTACTTCCTCGCCAGCTCGAAGCCCTCTTCCCGCGTCATCAGCCCTGCGCGAACATCCTGATTGGCAAAGTCCGTGCCGCGGCCGAATCCGCGTTTGATGAATTTCGCATAGTCGTGCACCCCCGGCATCCGGCACTCGACACTCTTGTAGCGCTTGTAGGTGCCCTCGACGTCATCCTCTTGCCATCCGTATTCCTTAATCACGAACTCGGTTTGCCGCTCGGCATCCCAGAACATATAGTCACCGAGAAATATCCGTCGAATCCCAGCCGCTTCCAGCTCTGCCACGGATGGTGTCTGAAACGGGTATACGTCCCTCGTGGTCACGCTGGCGCAGACCATTTCATCCGGCCGGACCTTGGCGGAGTGCTGAACGAAGAAATCATGGACGAACTCCGGATTATCCAGGTACGTCGAACGCCCGGAATGTTCCGCGGGAGACTCGCCATAGATCAGGAGTGGGATCTTCCACTTGGTCGCCACCTGCAGGGGAAACGCTTCGACGCCCATGTGGCAATGCCAGCAGGCGTCGCCGATCTTGAAGGCTGACTGCCGCGCCAGCCGATTCACCAGATTACGATTTGGGGTAAACATGATGTGGTCAACGTTGGTACGTTCAAGAATGTTCTGCAGGTTGTATCTTCCGGTCTCCGAGTACCAATTGTGGTTGAATGTCACCGCCAGCGGCTTCATCCGGTAGACCTTCGTGAGCACATGGAGCTGGAAGGCGCTGTCCTTGCCTCCGCTGATCGGCACCAGGCAGTCGTAGCCATCTCCGGTCGAGCGGTATGAATCCAAGAGCGCGCCCAACTTCTGCTGCCGCTCTTCCCAGTTTATGTGCATCTTCTGTTCGGATGAACGGCATGCCTTGCAGATGCCAAGCTCATCGAACTCCATACCTTCATTCGTTTCCGGCATGCAGCAGCGGACGCAATAGCGAAGCTGCGGGAAAGGCGGATTGCCGAAGTCGGCGACTGGGGTCTGTTTGATTTGATCGCTCATGATCTTGCCTTCTTCCTTGCGAGTTCCAGGTCCTCCGGCTCGTCGATGTCGAGTTGGTCGCTGCCGGACAATTCGATCGCTCCCCAAGTCCTTCCATACATGCTGGGATGCTCAAGAAAGGACGCGACGCGATTAATGAAGAACGCGCCCACCGGGTAGTGATACCGGCGAAGGTTCTGCGATACGTTGTACTCTCCGTCGAGCGGGTTTCCCAGCAGTGTCTTGCACGGTCTCCCTTCCACATAGTCGATC
>JALHNN010000093.1:4400-8198 GCA_022843505.1 Sulfuritalea sp. | reverse complement strand
CGAGTTCTACGCCAGCTACAACATCGTCAACTTCCCGATGGGCAACACCGGCGCCCAGATGGGTGGCTGGTACCGCAAGGAGATCAAGAGCCTGGCCGACATCAAGGGCCTCAAGATGCGCATCGGCGGCTTCGGCGGCAAGGTGCTGGCGGCAATTGGCGGCGTACCGCAAAACATCCCCGGCGGTGAAATCTATCAGGCCTTGGAAAAGGGCACCATCGATGCCACCGAATGGATCGGTCCCTACGACGACGAAAAGCTGGGTTTCCAGAAGGTTGCCAAGCACTACTACTACCCGGGTTGGTGGGAAGGCGGCCCGCAACTCTCCCTCTACGTGAACCAGAAGGCCTGGGACGCGCTGCCGGCCGACTACAAGGCCATCGTCTCCACCGCCGCCTCCCACGCCCACGTCGTGATGCAGGCCAAGTACGACGCCAAGAACCCGGCTGCGCTGAAGCGCCTGGTGGCCGGCGGCGCCAAGCTGGCCGCCTTCGACAAGAGCATCCTCAAGGCGGCACACGACGCGGCGATGGCGCTTTATGACGACCTGTCAGCAAAGAACCCGGTCTGGAAGAAGGTGTACACCGACTACGCCGCCTTCCGCGACGAGCAGAACCTTTGGTTCCGTTTCACCGAAGCCACCTTCGACAACTTCATGCAGACCGGCCGCAGTGCACCAGCCAAGGCCGCGGCAAAGAAGTAACAGCCTGTACGCTGCCGCTCGCGGTAGCTGAGGGCCAAAGCAAACCCCGCCACGGCGGGGTTTGCTTTTTCTGGCGCCGGAGCGGCGAACTCGTGCCCGCGATCCGGCGTAGCGCGATAATCGTCCGGCAACGACCTCCGCATCCGCACGCAAGGAGCACCCCATGCCCCAGCATCCCCTGATCGCATCCCTGCTCGGTGGCGACACCGGCAAGGTCATGAGCGCCCGCCAGGCCGTGCAACTGATCCGCGATGGCGACACCGTGGCCACCGGCGGCTTTGTCGGCATCGGGTTCGCCGAGAACATCGCGGTGGCGCTCGAAGCGCGCTTCGTCGAAGGGGTCGAAGCCGACCCGCAGGGAATCGGCCACCCGCGTGACCTCACGCTGGTCTACGCCGCCGGCCAGGGCGACGGCAGGGAGCGCGGCCTCAATCATCTGGGCCACGACGGGCTGGCAAGGCGCGTGATCGGCGGCCACTGGGGCCTGGTGCCAAAGCTGCAGCAGCTTGCCGTAGCCGATCGCATCGAAGCCTGGAACCTGCCCCAGGGCGTGATCTGCCACCTGTTCCGCGACATCGCCGCAGGCAAGCCCGGCACGCTGACCCGGGTCGGCCTCGGTACTTTCGTCGATCCGCGCCACGGCGGCGGCAAGCTCAATGACAGGACCATCCGCAGCGGCGTCGACCTCGTCCGCCTGATGCCCGTCGACGGCGAAGACTACCTCTTCTATCGGGCCTTCCCCATCCACGTCGGCATCATCCGCGGCACCACGGCCGACTCGGACGGCAACGTGACCATGGAACGCGAGGCCCTGACCCTCGAAGCGCAGGCGATCGCCATGGCGGCACACAATTCCGGCGGCATCGTCATCGTCCAGGTCGAGCGCATTGCCGAACGGAACACCCTGAACCCGCGTCAGGTGAAGATTCCCGGCGTGCTGGTGGATTGCGTGGTGGTGGCCGAAAAGCCCGAGTACCACATGCAGACCTTCATCGAACCCTACAGCGCCGCCTTTTCCGGCGAGATCCGGGTGCCGATTTCGGCCGTGGCGCCGATGGCGCTCGACGAACGCAAGATCATTGCCCGCCGCGCGGCGATGGAACTGAGCGCCAACGACGTGGTGAATCTCGGCATCGGCATGCCGGAAGGCATCGCCAACGTGGCGACGGAAGAAAAGATCCTCGACCTGATCACCCTCACCGCCGAACCGGGCGTGATCGGCGGCGTCCCGGCCGGCGGGCTCAATTTCGGGGCGGCGATCAATACCCAGGCCATCGTCGACCAGCCCAGCCAGTTCGACTTCTACGACGGCGGCGGGCTCGACATCGCCTTTCTCGGCCTGGCCCAGGCGGACCGCGAGGGCAACCTCAATGTCTCCAAGTTCGGCCCCCGGCTGGCCGGTGCCGGCGGCTTCATCAACATCAGCCAGAGCGCGAAGAAGGTGGTTTTCGTCGGCACCTTCACCGCCGGCAATCTGGAGATCGCGCTCGACCAGGGCGCGCTGAAAATACTTGGCGACGGCAAGGCGGCAAAGTTCGTGGGCGAAGTCGAGCACCGCAGCTTCAGCGGTCCCGTCGCCGCCGCGAGCGGCAAGACCGTGCTCTACGTCACCGAGCGCTGCGTCTTCCGCCTGTGCGCCGGGGGCCTGGAACTGATCGAGATCGCCCCGGGTGTCGATCTGCAGCGCGACATCCTCGATCGCATGGAGTTCGCCCCGATCATGCACCGGCCGCCCGCCCTGATGGATGCGCGCATCTTTGGCACGGAGCCAATGAACCTGCGGCCCCGGCTGCTGGAGATGCCCCTCGATCAGCGCCTGAGCTACGACGCCGGAAAGAACGTGTTCTTCGTCAATTTCGAAGGGCTGTCGGTACGCAGCGGCGCCGACATCGACCGCATCCTGGCCGCGGTGGAGTCACACCTGGCGCCGATCGGGCGCAAGGTGGCGGCCATCGTCAACTATGACCGCTTCAGCATCGCGCCGGAACTGATCGACGACTACACGGCCATGGTCAAGGGCATCATGGACCGGCACTACAGCGACGTCACGCGCTACACCTCGAGTACTTTCCTGCGGGCCAGGCTCGGCGAATCCTTCGGCAGGCGCGTCGGCGACCCCCAGATATTCGGCAGCCGCGACGAAGCGCAGCAACGCCTGAAAACCGCGGGCCGCTGACGCCGCGGCCCGTTGCTAGGCGCGGCTCTGGATTTCCTCGATGAAGCCCTGCATGCCGGTGGTGATGTTGCCGGCATTGCCTTCATCGGTATCGATGTGCATGGCCAGGCGGAAGTTGGGATTGACGCGCACCACGACGTCGCCATAGGTCACTTCGCGCTCGCCTTCGATGCGCACGCGCACCACGTAACGATCGCGCAGACGCAGGCGCATCGCGTCCTCGGGCGACATGTGGATGTGGCGCTGGGCGCAGATCACGCCGCGCTCGAGCTGGGCGCTGCCGGCGGGGCCTTCGAGGCGGATGCCCGGCGTGTTGGCGAGGTCGCCGGATTCGCGGATCGGAGGCTGCACGCCGAGCTTGAACTGCTCGGTCATGGCGATTTCGACCTGGCTCTCCTTGCGCGTCGGTCCGAGCACGCGCACATTGGCGATGCGCCCCTTGGGTCCGACCAGATCCACCTTCTCGGCGCAGGCGAACTGTCCCGGCTGCGACAGTTCATGTTCCGGTGTCAGCTGGTGGCCGGGGCCGAACAGCTTTTCGACATCGGCCTGGGCCAGATGCACGTGGTGGGCCGAAACTTCGATCGGAATGGGTGATGCCGCCTCGTCGCGGATGGCCAGCGTGATCTGGTTGCGCTCGATGGCACGCAAGGCTTCCCAGGCCAGCAGGCGCTCGTCGTTGTTGGCGACGACGATGATGGTGACCGGCGAATCGTCGGCCGAGATGACGGCGTAGTCGCTGACGGCGCCGATGCTGCTGTTCTTGTCCTCGTCGAGCTTGATGCCCATGTAGGCCAGGCCCTGGCAGGCGAGGCTGCGCACGGCAGGACTGGTCTCGCCGATGTCGCCGGTGAAGGCCAGGACGCTGACGCCGCCCATCGCGGCGACGTAGGCGCCGATGTTCTTGCGGATCTGGTAG
>JALHNN010000093.1:0-4390 GCA_022843505.1 Sulfuritalea sp. | reverse complement strand
TTGTGTGCCAGCAGCGCGCGATGGTGACCCTCGGCGGCGGCGGCTTCGATCTCGTGGATGTCGCTGGATATCCCGGAGATGCCCTTGAGGCCGCTTTCCGAGTTGATCAGCTTGTTGAGTTCGTCCGGACCGAGCTTGTAGCGCTCCATCAGCCGGATCATGATCGCCGGGTCGAGGCTGCCGGATCGGCTGGGCATGATCAGCCCGTCCGAAGGCGTCATGCCCATCGTGGTATCCACCGAGCGACCGTGGTCGATGGCACACATCGAGGCGCCGACGCCGAGGTGGCAGGAGATGATTTCCAGTTCGCCGAGCGGCCGCTTGAGGACTTCCGCCGCCTTCAGCGAGACGTAGCGATGCGAGGTGCCGTGGAAGCCGTAGCGACGTATGCCCTCCTTCTTGTACCACTCGTAGGGCAGGCCGTAGAGGTAGGCATAGGTCGGCAGCGTCTGGTGGAAGGCGGTATCGAACACCGCGACATGCGGGACGCCGGGAAAGAACTTCATCGCCTCGCGCACGCCTTCGAGGTTGTGCGGATTGTGCAGCGGCGCCAATGTCGCGAGGGCCTCGATGTCGGCCAGCACCTGCGGCGTGATCACCGTGGCGCTGGAGAACTTGCTGCCGCCATGGACCACGCGGTGGCCGACGGCGATGACGTCCAGCGGGGTGAACAGGAATCGGTTGTCGAGCTCGAGCATGGACTCGAACAGCACGTTGAAGAATTCGCCGAGGGCGAAGGACGGCCGTTCGCGGCGTGTCAGCTTGCCGGCGGCGGTCAGGGTGATGTGTACGCTATCGCAGTCCGCGCAGTCGACCACGCCGTGCACATCCAACGCCTCGTCATGCGTATCGTAGATGCCGAAGCGGATCTGGGACAGGCCGGCGTTAATCGAGAGGATCTTGCCGTGCACGTCCTTCTTCAGGCTCAGCGCATAGGGATCGTCGGATTGCGCCAGGGCACGGGCGCGCAGCTGGCTGCTGGTGACGTCCACCGCCTGGGCGCGCGCGCGGTCGGCAAGAAGCTTGGAGAGGTACAGGATGGCCTTGGGATTGACCAGGATGTGGCTACTCACCACATCTTGCGGAATCAGCAGCACCAGGCAGCGATTGCCGGCGATGACGTCGGCCACGGTGCGATCCCCTGTAAGCACCGACATTTCGCCGAACACGTCGCCGACTTCCAGCGGGCTCATGACGATGCGGCCACCGGTGTTGTCGGCCACCGAGATTTCCCCGTGGCCATCCAGCAATACGCCGATGAAACGCCCCTCCTCGCCGCACTGGATAATGGACTCGTTGCCTTCAAAGGTGCGCAGTTCGGAACCTTCGACAATGGTCCCGATGTTGTCTCGGCCGAAGCTCTCGAACAGCGGCGATTTTTCCAGCAGGAAGGGAATCAGTTCATCATGGGTCATGGCTTGCCTTCAACGGAATTCGGAGAACTCGTCGATTATTATATTGCTGCGTTGCACAAATATTAGAGCTATGTCTCGTTTCTGCGGCAAATACGGAGGATTTCGCTAGCCGGCGGGCGTTGGCCGCAGTCGCCACAAGGAAGTCGTTTCGCGGGCACGGGCGGCGTGCAGGGGATCGCTGCGATCGCTTGCACGCCCATGGCTCGGCGCGGTATCCAGACGCCCGGCCACCTCGAGCCCGGCACCGGCAAAGGCTGCCAGCAGATCCGCCCGGGAACGCAGCCCGAGGTGCTCGGCCAGGTCGGAAAGGATCAACCAGCCCTCGCCGGCCGGGGCGAGACGAGCCGCCAAGCCCATCAGGAAGCCTTGCAGCATGCGGCTGTCCGGGTCGTACACCGCCTTTTCGAGCGCGCTCCCCGCCCGCCCGGGAAGCCAGGGTGGATTGCAGACGATGAGTTGCGCCTGCCCCGGCGGAAACAGGTTGGCCGCAACGACGTCCACCGTCGATACCAGTCCCAGACGCCGGATGTTGTCGGCGGCGCAGTCGATGGCCCGGGCGTCGTTGTCGGTCGCCACCACCCGCGCCACGCCACGGCGCGCCAGAACCGCCGCCAGCACGCCGGTGCCGGTGCCGATATCGAAGGCCAGACGACAATCCGCGGGCAGCGGGGCCTTGGCCACCAGGTCGATGTATTCGCCGCGTACTGGCGAAAACACGCCATAGTGCGGGTGGATCCGCGCGGCGAGCACGCCGACCGGTACGCCTTTCTTTCGCCATTCGTGGGCGCCGATCACGCCCAACAGTTCGCGCAGCGACGCGACGAAGGCTCCCCCGGCCTGGCCATAGGCTTCGGCACAGGCCTCGCGCACATCGGGTGCGCGGCGCAACGGGATGCCGAAATCCGGCTCGAAGGGCAGCAACAGCATGCCCAGCGTGCGTGCACGCTGCGCCTGAGCCAGTCGATAGCGATGAAAAGCCTCCACCGATATTCCGTCCCCGGGTTCGGCCTTCTTCGATTTACGCTCGATGCGCCGCGCCATGGCCTGCAACAGCTGGCGTGCATTGTTGAAGTCACCGCGCCACAGCAGCGCCGTGCCCTCGGCCGCGAGGTGAAATGCCTCATCCGCCGGCATGCGATCATCGGCAAGCACCGTGCGGCGCGGCGGCGGCACGCCGGCCAGCGAACGCCAGGGCGCGTGACAAGTCACGCCCTCCTCGTCCCAGGTCACCTCGGGTACTGCGGCGCTCATGGCCCTGGCCAATGCGGCATGTCGAATCGAGGAATCATTGTGCGCCACCGATGAAAACGGAATCGGCCATGCTACGCGGCCCCGGCGGCCCTGTAAATTCGTCCCCACGACAAAATCGCCGTGTCGCCAGCGCCGACTCCTGGGATAACGCTCATGACTTCGGCAGCCTCCTGCGGATCATGAAACGCACTTTCCTTCGCCCGGCCACGAGCGGGCAAGCTCGGCCCACCCCCCTTCGCCCCCTCAAGGGGGGTTCCCGCTTGGCTCGCTGCGCTCGAACTTACCAACGACCCATTCAGTTGTTTCACGTTAAAGTCGCTCTCCCGTCCCATCCCGTCCCATCCCGCCACCACCATGCCGGCCCGCCTCCTGTTCACCATTGTTTTCATCGAAGGCTATTGTTCGCTGGGGGCCGAGATCATCGCCCTGCGCCGGCTGATTCCGCATGTCGGCAGCTCGATCGTGGTAACCGCCCCGACCATCGGCTTCTTCCTGCTGGCCCTGGCCCTGGGTTATCACTCGGGCAGCCGCGTCGCCGCCGATTACCGGGCGGTGGTGGCGCGCAACTTCCTGATCTCCGCGGCCCTGCTCGGCGGCGGCCTGGCGGCCACCACGGTGAATGCGATTTTTGCCGGCGCCCAGCCGGCGTTTGCCTATCTCGTCTTCATCGGCGGGATTCTCTGCCCGCTGGCCTGGCTGCTCGGGCAGACCGTACCGATCCTCACCAACCTGATGCTGGCGCAGCGTAGCGGCGAAGCGGCGGGGCGCGCGCTGTACTGGTCGACGCTCGGCTCCTTCCTCGGCTCGGTCAGCCTCTCGCTGGTCGTCATGCAGATTGTCGGCGTCTGGGCCGCCGTGCTGCTGGGCAGCCTGATGCTGGTCGCGGGAGCCTTCCTGGTGCAGCGGCCGGGCAGGCTCGCGGCGGTCTCGATGGCGGCGACCGTGGCGCTGGGGCTGGGCCTGAACCTGCATGACCGCGCGCGCATCGATACCGCCTACGCCGACTACGAAGTCCAGTCCATCCTGCGGGACGGCATGCTGGATCCGCGCGTCTTCATGGTCAACAACCAGAACGCCTCGCTGATCGACGGCAGCCAGCCTCCGCTCTATGCGCGCTACGTGCAGCACATCCGCCGCATCCTGCTCGAGGATCTGTACCTTAACGACAGGGAAATCCTGGTGCTCGGCGCCGGCGGCTTCACCCTGTCGCACCGCGAACCGCTGAACCGCTACACCTTCGTCGATATCGACCCCGCCATCCGCGCCATCGCCGAACGCGAGTTCCTGCGCGAGGCCGCCGCCGGCGAATTCATCGCCACGGACGCCAGGCGCTTCGTCGCGACCACGGAAAAGCGCTATGACGCCCTGGTGGTCGATGTCTTCAGCGCACGTACCTCGATTCCCGGCCACCTGGTGACGCGCGAATTCTGGAGCGACACCCGCCGCGCCCTGAAGCCCGGCGGCACCATGCTGGCCAACCTGATCCTCGACGGGCAGCTTGCCAGCCCCTATGCCCGCAACCTCCTGGCGACCATCGAAAGCGCCTACGGGCGTTGCGCCGTGGAAGTGCTTTACAAGTCCGCCGCGCGCAGCAACGTCATCGTCACCTGCTTTGCCGTCGACGTCGGGGAACCGACCTGGATCTATGCCGACGAACGCAATCGTGCGGACATCGACAGCGCGCGCTCGCCGTGAGTCGCGCGACGGCGAAAGATCGGAAGAGC
>JALHNN010000092.1 GCA_022843505.1 Sulfuritalea sp. | reverse complement strand
CTGATCGCCGGCGATTTCAACGACTGGCGCAACCGTGCCGCCGACCTGCTGGCCGAGCGCCTGGGCCTCAGCGAGGTCTTTGCCGACGCCAACCGGCGTCCGACGCGCAGCTATCCCGCACATTTCCCGCTGTTCCGGCTCGACCGCATCTACCAGCGCGGGTTGCGGCCCGATGCCGGCCGCGTGCATGCCGGCCCGCCCTGGTCGGGCATCTCCGACCACGCCGCGCTCTCCGCCGAGTTTCGCATCGCCGTGCCGTGAGCGCCGACTCTTCAGTACCCCTTCCCCGCGGCTTTGCCGGCGGCAACTGCTTGCGCCTGCTGCGAAACGGCGGCGAGTACTTTCCGGCGCTGCTCGAAGCCATCGACCAGGCGCGTCATGAAGTGCATCTCGAAACCTACATCTTTGCCGATGACGCCACCGGGCGGCGGGTGACGGCGGCGCTGGCGCGCGCGGCCCGTCGCGGCGTCGCCGTACGGGTGCTGGTGGACGGTTTCGGCGCGCGCGGATTCGAGGCTGGTCTGGGCGCGGCACTTGCCGCAAACGGGGTTGAGGTCCTGACCTATCGTCCCGAGGTTGGCCGCTTTGCCTTTCGTCGCCACCGCCTGCGGCGGATGCATCGCAAACTGGCCGTGATCGACGGCGAAGTCGGTTTTGTCGGCGGCATCAACGTGATCGACGACTTCGATGGCAGTACCTCGCCCCGCTTCGACTACGCCGTGCGCATCGAAGGGCCCCTGGTGGCGCGGCTGCACCTTGCGGTGAGGCATGTCTGGCGCCTGGTGCGCTGGGCGCGGCTCGGCCGCCGCCCGCCGCCACCGCCACGCCTGCCGTCGTCACCGCGACCGGCGGCGACCGGCACCGTGCAGGCGGCACTCCTGCTGCGCGACAACCTGGCCCACCGCCACGACATCGAATACGCCTATCTCGATGCCATCCGCGGCGCACGCCGCGAAATCCTCTTGGCCAACGCCTATTTCCTCCCGGGACGACGCTTCCGCAAGGCGCTCTTGCTTGCGGCGCAGCGCGGAGTACAGGTCAGCCTGCTGCTGCAGGGCCGCTCCGACCACCGGCTGTTCCATTATGCAACCCAGGCGCTGTATGACCGCATGCTGGCTGCCGGGGTGCGGGTCTTCGAATACGACAGGGCCGAGCTTCACGCCAAGGTAGCGGTGATCGACGAGGACTGGGCCACCGTCGGTTCGTCCAACATCGATCCCTTCAGCCTCCTGCTGTCGCGGGAGGCCAACGTCGTGGTACGCGATGCCGCCTTTGCCGCCGAACTGCGCGCGAGCCTGGCCGGCTTGCTGAACGGCGAGGCACGCGAAGTGCGCCTCGAAGACCAGCGCCGGCGGCCGTGGCCGGCGCGGCTGGCGAGCAGCCTCGCCTATTCGCTGGTGCGCTTCATGCTCGGCGTGACGCGCTATGCCGGGAAGCAATACTCCCACTGACGATGTTTGCCGGTTTTGCCACGGATGGATTGCGCGGGCTTGAAACAGCGTTCGACACGGAAAGGGTGGCGCGCTAGAATTTGCGCCGACGCGGGCGTCGTATAACGGCATTACCTCAGCTTCCCAAGCTGATGAAGAGGGTTCGACTCCCTTCGCCCGCTCCAGCTACCCCCTTGGCCCAATACGATCCGCTTGTGTGGCCGCATTCTGAACGGCGCTGGGAACGAAAGGCTGGTGGGCCGCATGGAAGCAGATGAAATGTCCGGGCTGCGGTCGGTACTTGTCGTCGGCGGAGCCGGTTACATCGGGTCGCACATGGTCAAGGCCCTGCTTGAGGCAGGATATGAAGCGACCGTCTTCGACAATCTGTCGGCCGGGCACCGTGATGCGATCCTTGGCGGCCATTTCGTGCAGGGCGACCTTGCCGATCTGGGAACTCTCGAAGCTTTGTTTGCCGCCGGAAGTTTCGATGCCGTGATGAACTTCGCCGGCAGCATCCAGGTTGGCGAGTCGGTGCGCAAGCCCGGTTTGTACTACCGCAACAATGTCGCCAACACGCTCAACCTGCTCGAGGCCATGGTTCGCCACGACGTGCGGCATCTGGTGTTCTCATCGACCGCCGCGATCTTTGGCGAACCAGCCTATTTGCCGATTGACGAAGCGCATCCGGCACAGCCGCTCAATCCCTATGGCCGTGGCAAGCTGATGGTCGAGCAGATGCTGGCCGACTTCGACCGGGCCCATGGATTGAAGAGCGCCTGCCTGAGGTATTTCAATGCGGCGGGTGCCGATCCCGCAGGCCGCATCGGTGAGCGTCACGAACCCGAAACCCACCTGATACCGATCGCACTCGAGGTGGCATTGGGCAAGCGACGGGAGCTGTCAGTCTATGGCGACGACTACGATACGCCGGACGGTACCTGCATCCGCGACTATATCCACGTCGACGACCTTTGCCAGGCCCACTTGCGCGCCCTGGAAAGCTTGCGCAACACAGGACGGAGCCTCGCGGTGAATCTCGGCAACGGACAGGGCTTCTCGGTGCGCCAGGTGGTCGATGCCGTGCGCGAGGTAACAGGCCATGCCGTTCCCCTGCGGATCGAGCCACGTCGCCCGGGCGATCCGGCGCGGCTGATCGCCGACAGCCGCGCGGCGCGGCAGCAACTCGGCTGGGTTCCGCGCTACCCGGACCTGGGCGATATCGTCGGACATGCATGGCAATTCGCCAGCATTCAGGCGCGATCACGCGCAGAGAATCGCTCGAAGACAGGCTCTTCCGCTTAATCCCTGGTCTTGATCGCCGGACGAATGCCCGGCAGCCCGTCGCGGGATGCCGCGACGCTTCGTCAAGGCACCACCTTGCAGTTACTGCTGCGTGGTTTCCGCCCGGGTGGCCAGCCACTTGCCGTTGCGCTGCATGAGCGTGAATTGCTCGAGCGACTCGAAGCGGTAGGCCTTGCCGGATTGCTTGCCCTGTTCGACCACGGCCGAACGCAGGCTGATGCTGTCGCAGGCGGCACCGCCGGCGAGGTCGGTCAGGCGCGCGTCGGTCCACACGCGGCGCTGGCGATAGTCCTTGAGACCCTTGATCGCGGTGATGGTGCTTTGCGCCAGTTCATCGCGGGTCAGGTCGACGCTGGCCATCTTGCCGTCCTTTTCCTTGACATTGGCCTTGACCTTGGCGTCCTGCGCGAACATCGCGATCACGGCCTGGGCGTCGCCCTTGGCGATCGCGCCGTCGAGCTGGGCCAGCCAGGCCTTGGCGATGTCGGTCGGTACACACTCCGCCGCCGCGCCGGGTGACTTGCGCTTCTGCTCGAGCAGGCGCTTGGCTTCCTGGTCGGCGGTCGCCGAATAGCGGTCGAGCTCGGTATCGAACTCGCCCGGCACGTAGAAGCTCGGCACCTTGTCGAGCAGCACCGGCAGCAGGATGGTCAGCAGCGCGCGGTCCTTGGACTTCGACGGGGCGCGGGCGAAGCCGACCTGGCCGGGATCGATGTCGACCTTGTTGTCGCCGACTTTCAGCGTCGTCCCGCCGCGATTCACCTTGTCATAGGTACCCTCGGGATTCGAGCTCATCTTCGCCAGTTCCGGAGACGGCACATAGGGCTCGTGGTCGGTGCCGCGGATGCCGATGGTGGCGGAGGCGGTGACGACGTTATGGCCGCTCTTGTTGGTCTGGCCGATCCAGCCGCTGATGACGCGCAGCGAGCCGGTGATCAAACGCACGGTGAAGCCGTCGGTCGGCTTGTCCTCGGCGGCGAAGCGCTCGGCGATGAATTCGGTGTTGGGGCGCACGGCGACGACGCCGGCATCGAGCGTCTGCAGCACGGCTTCGGCTTCGGAGGCGGCGCGCAGGCGCTCGCCGACATAGACCGGGTCGCCTTCGCGCAGCTTGCGCGCGGGGGCGCCGACCTTGATTGCGGTGACATCGCCGCGGATGCGCCAGACCGTGCCGTACTTGGTGCTGGCGGCGGCATTGGCTTCGGCACCGGGGGCGGATGCGGCCTGGCCGGGTGTCGAGCCGAGGAACATCAGGCAAAGGCCCAGGCCACCGAGGATGGCGCCGAGCTTTCCGGGGAATAGAGATGAGTTCATGTTGCGCTCCTTCAGTTTCTGAAAAATTCAACGTCCACCATGTATTGAAGCATAGCCGCATTCCATTTGCCTGTGCGGTATTTGGCAGTCGGGGGCAATTGCCGCCCGCGGGGGTGAACTGCGTCCCATTTGCGCCGGACCAGGCGGCTCAGCCGCTGTTGCGCAGGCCGGCCGCGACGCCGTTGATGGTCAGGTGGATGCCGCGCTGGACGCGGTCGTCGGTTTCGCCGGCGCGATGCCGGCGCAGCAACTCGATCTGGATGTGGTTGAGCGGGTCGAGGTAGGGAAAACGGTTGCGGATCGAGCGCTTCAGCAGCGGATTGAGGTCGAGCAGCTCGGTTTCGCCGGTGATCGCCAGCAGGGCATCGATCGAGGCCTGCCATTCGGCCTTGAGCCGGGGGAAAACGGCCTCGCGCAGGGCCTGATCCTTGACCAGCAGCGAGTAGCGCTCGGCGATGGCGATGTCGCTCTTGCCCAACACCATGTCCATGTTCGACAGCAGGGCGCGGAAGAAGCCCCACTCGCGGTGCATCTCGCTCAGCAGGGCGATGCCTGCGGCCCCGCGCTGCTCGCGCCAGGCGGTGACGGCGGCGCCGAAGCCGAACCAGCCGGGCAGCATCAGGCGGCATTGTGCCCAGGAGAATACCCAGGGAATCGCGCGCAGGTCCTCGATCGCGGTGCTCTTCTTGCGCGACGCCGGCCGGCTGCCGATGTTGAGCGCGGCGATTTCGGCGATCACCGTCGATTCCCAGAAGTACTGTTCGAAGCCCGGCGTCTCGTACACCATCCTGCGGTAGGCGGCGAAGGCCGTGGCCGAAAGCTCTTCCATCGCGGCAAGGTATTCGGGCCGCGGTGCGTCGTGCTCATGGGACAGCAAGGTGGCTTCCAGCGTGGCGGCGGCGAGGATCTCGAGGTTGCGGCGGCCGAGTTCCGGATTGGCGTACTTGGACGCGATCACCTCGCCCTGCTCCGTGATGCGGATCTGGCCCTGCACCGCGCCCTGCGGCTGCGCGAGTATCGCCTGATAGCTCGGTCCGCCGCCGCGACCGACGCTGCCGCCGCGGCCGTGGAACAGGCGCAGGGTGATGCCGTGGCGCGCGAACACCTCGGTCAGCGCGATCTCGGCCCGATACAGTGCCCAGCCCGAGGTCAGGAAGCCGCCGTCCTTGTTGCTGTCGGAATAGCCGAGCATGCACTCGTGCAGCGCCTGCCGCGAGCCCAGCAGCCGGTTGTACAGGGGGATGGAGAGCAGGCGGTCCATGATGGGCCCGGCATTGGCCAGGTCGCCGATGGTCTCGAACAGGGGCACGATATTCACGTCCAGCGCATGTTCCAGAGGCCGCAGCAGCCCGACTTCCTTCAACAGCACGGCGACTTCGAGGATGTCGGAAACGCCGTCGGTCTTGGAGATGATGACGTTCTCGATCGCGGCGCGGCCAAAGCGCCGGTGGATGCTTTGCGCGGTGTGGAAGATCGCCAGTTCGCCGCGCGTCTCGTCGGAGTAATTCACGCCGGGCGCGGTCAGCGGCCGCGGCGTGGCAAGTTCGTCGAGCAGCAGCGCGATGCGGGCATCCTCGTCCAGCGCCTGGTAGTCGATGCCGGGCCGCGCCACGGCCAGCAGCTCGGCCACGGTACGCGCATGGACGTCGGAGTTCTGGCGCAGGTCGAGCGGCGCCAGGTGGAAACCGAAGATGGCGACGGCATGGCGCAGGCGGCGCAGCCGGCCGCGCCCGAGCAGGCCGCAGTTGTGGCTGATCAGCGAACGGTGCAGCACGTCGAGGTCGGCGGCGAACTCGGCGGATGAGGCGTAGGGCTCGGCCACGGCCACGGCATGGCGCGGCGCCTCCAGGCCATCGAGGACCAGCGCCGTGGCGGCGAGCCGCGCATAGAACCCGGCAATGGCGCGGCGGTAGGGCTCGTCGAGGCGGTGCGGGCTGCGGTCCGGCGAGATTTCGGCCAGGCGCATCAGCTCGACGTCGGGCACCTCGATCAGCGAGGTGGTGGTCGACAGTTCGGCGCCGAGCTGGTGCAACTGCTCCAGCAGGTAGCCGATGGCCTTGCGGCTTTGCGCGCGCATCGCCGACTCGAGAACCTCGGCGGTGACGAAGGGGTTGCCGTCGCGGTCGCCGCCTATCCAGGACCCCGGACGCAGGAAGGCCGGCAGCCCGGCCAGGCCCTGCTCGCGCCAGCCGGGGACGGCGTTGGCCAGGAGATCCTCGCTGGTGTTGTAGAGCCGCGGCAGTTCGCGCAGGAAGGTCATGTCGTAGAACGACAGCGCGTTGTTCACCTCGTCCATCACCGACAGCTTGGCCCGGCGCAGCATGCGCGTCTGCCACAGGCGCAGCACGGCGCGGCGCAGGGCCTCGTCGTGCTCGGCCTGTTCCTCGGGCGAGAGTTCGGTGCGGTCGCGCTCGTCGAGCAGGCGCGCGATCTTCCACTGGCAATCGAGGATGCTTTTCCTCTGCACTTCGGTCGGGTGCGCGGTCAGCACGGGGCGCACCTGGGCACCGGCAAAGAAACCGGCGAGCCGGTCGGCGCCGATGCCGGCGGCTTCCGCGCGCGCCAGCGCCAGCGCCAGGCTGCCTTCGCGCGGCGGTGCGCCGGCCCGCGCATGGGCGCGGGTGCGGCGGATGTGGTGCTGGTCCTCGGCGATGTTGGCCAGGTGCGAGAAATAGCTGAAGGCGCGCACCACGAGGTTGGTGCCTTCGCGCGGCAGGCTGTGCAGCAGGGCATTCATTTCCTCGCGTGCGGCGCTGTCGGTGTCCCGATGGAAGCGCAGCGAGAGCTGGCGGATCTGCTCGACCCGATCGAAGACTTCGGCGCCTTCCTGCTCGCGCACGGTGTCGCCGAGCAGGCGGCCGAGCAGGCGGATGTCGTCGCGCAGGGGCTGGTCCTTGTCGGCGCGGGGGTTCGTGCTCATTGGCGGGCTTTCAGTCGAGCGCGGCTCTCGTCGATCGCGCGTTCAAGATAGGCGCCGTAGAAATCCGCCAGGCGAAAACCGACGATGGCCTCCGCCAGGGATTCCCCGTCCGGCCCGTGGAACATCACGGTGGGGGCAAGGCGGACCTGCAGGCGGCGGGCAAAGTCGGCGCTGGTGGTACGGCGACCGGCGAAGTCTATCAGCGGCGTGTCGCGGTCGATGTGCAGTTCGCGCAGCAGGGCTTGCGCTTTCGGGTCGCGCGCCATCGGGCCGAGGTACTCGCGACGAACTTTCGCGCACCAGCTGCAGTCGTCGCGGCTGTAGAGGACAACCAGCGGCGCGCCCTTGCCCGCGGCGAGCCGGGCATCGGCGGCGAGGTCGCCGGCTGCGACGAGCGTGGCTTGCTCCATGGCGCGTGCAATCAGTGATGCAGGATGCGGGCAAGAAAGCCCTGCGCCCTGTCGCTGGCCGGCGCCGCGAAAAATTGCGCCGCCGGCGCGTCTTCGACGATCTCGCCCTGGTCCATGAAGACCACGCGGTGCGCCACCTTGCGCGCGAAACCCATTTCGTGGGTGACGACCATCATGGTCATGCCCTCCTGCGCCAGCTCGACCATGACGTCGAGCACTTCGCCGATCATCTCCGGGTCGAGCGCCGAGGTCGGCTCGTCGAACAGCATGCACACCGGGTCCATCGCCAGGGCGCGGGCGATGGCCACGCGCTGCTGCTGGCCGCCCGATAGCTGGCCGGGAAACTTGTCGGCATGCGCGACGAGGCCGACGCGTTCCAGCAGCTTCATGGCCCGCGCATCGGCCTCGGCGGCATCGCGGCCCAGCACCTTGAGCTGGGCCAGGGCCAGGTTCTGCCGCACGCTCATGTGCGGGAACAGCTCGAAGTGCTGGAACACCATGCCGACGCGGGCGCGCAGGCGCGGCAGGTCGGTCTTCGGGTCGCCGACGGAAATGCCGTCCACCATGATGCTGCCGCCCTGGAAGGGTTCCAGGCCGTTGACGCACTTGATCAGCGTGGACTTGCCCGAGCCCGAGGGGCCGCAGACCACCACCACCTCGCCCTTGGCGACCGTGGTGCTGCAGCCTTTAAGCACCGGGGTGGCGCCGTAGGATTTGGCGAGATTGCGGATTTCGATCATGGTGTCAACGGACGATGGCGACGCGCTTTTGCAATTGTCGTACAGCCAGCGATAGGCTGAAACAGATGGCGAAGTAGATCAGCGCCGAGAGCACGATCATCTC
>JALHNN010000091.1 GCA_022843505.1 Sulfuritalea sp. | reverse complement strand
CCGCCAGTTCGCCGGGATTCTTTTTCACCCAGGCGGCGAAGCCGGGCAGCGGCGAAAGCGTGGCGAAAAGGCGCAGCTTGGGAAAGTCGCGCCGCAGGTCGTCGATCACGCGCTTCAACAGGAAATTGCCGAAGGAGACGCCGCGCAGGCCGGCCTGGGTATTCGAGATCGAATAGAAGATCGCCGTGTCGGCGCGGCGCGCGTCGAACACCGGCGCCTGCTCGTCGAGCAGGGCCTGGATGCTGTCGGCCAGGCGGTCGGTGAGCGCCACCTCGACGAAGATCAGCGGTTCCATGGGCATGCGCGGATGGAAGAAAGCGTAGAGCCGGCGGTCGGAATCGAGGCGGTTCTTCAGGTCGTCCCAGGAGCGGATGGCGTGCACCGCCTCGTACTGGATCAGCTTTTCCAGCAGGGTGGCCGGCGAGTTCCAGGTGATGCGCTGCAGTTCGAGGAAGCCGACGTCGAACCAGGCGGCGAGGCGCGATTCCAGCTCGCGGTCGAGCGGCGCCAGGCCCGGCTCCTCGTCGAGGTAGCGCAGCAGGTCGGCGCGCAGGTCGACGAGGAACTTGACGCCCTGCGGAATGGCGTTGAACTGGGTGAGGATGCGGATGCGCGCCGAGCGCAGCGCAGCACGCAGCTCGGCTTCGGCATCCCACTGGCCGTCGCGGCCAACCGACGCCTGGTAGGCCTCGTGCGCGGTCGCCACGCGCGCCGGATCGGGGCCGAATTCGAGCGAGATCAGCCGGAGGAAGGCCTTGCGCCCGACATCGTCGAGCTGCAGGTAGGTCTGCGCCAGAGCCGCGGCGCGTGTGCGGGCGGAAACCTCGCCACCCTTGGCCTCGGCGCATTCGCGCAGCTGGCGGCGCCAGTCGTCCACCTGTTTCGGCCGCGCGCTCGCCGTACCACGGGCGCCGACTATCGAGCGCAGGCGCTGGACCAGGCCTTCAACCATGGCGGACGGTCCGGCCTTGGGCGGCGGGCGAGAGTACTGGGTAGCTGTCGGTCGGCGCAATCATGGGGTATCACGCACCATAGCGGGCACCGCGATGCCGTCAAGCTGCGGCGCAGCAATCAATCCGGCAGCAACTGCGAAAAATCGTCGATCGCCGGGTAGCCGCCGGTGTCCTTGACCGGTTGCGTGGTATCCGGCCTTTTCACCGCGACCAGATGGGCGATGCCGAAGCGGCGCGCCGAATCGAGCACCGGCAGGCTGTCGTCGACCAGCAGGGTGCGCGCCGGATCGAAGGGCTCGACGGCATACAGGCGGTGCCAGAATTCCTGCGCCTCCTTGGCGGCGCCAAGTTCGTGGGAGCTGACGATGGCGTCGAAGCGCGGCGACAGGCCGGTCCTTGCCATCTTCAGCGTCACGCTCTTGTGGTGGGCGTTGGTCGCCAGCACGATGCGCCGCCCGGATTCGCGCACGGCCTCGAGGAAATCGACCACGTGGGGGTGGATGTCGATCAGGTGGGCGACCTCTTCCTTGAAGCGCATGATGTCGAGTTCCAGCTCGGTTTCCCAGAAGTCCACCGAATACCACTCCAGGGTGCCGGCGCGGGCGTGGTAGCGCGCCATCAGTTCCTCGCGTCCGGCGGCCGGCGGCAGGCCGCGTGCGGCGGCGTAGCGCTGCGGCAGGTGCACCTGCCAGAAGTGGTTGTCGAAATTGAGGTCGAGCAGGGTGCCGTCCATGTCGAGCAGGACGGTATCGATGCGCGACCAGTCGACCAGGGCCATCGCGCTCATGGCCTCAGGTAGGTCCAGCCCTGCTGCTGCAGGCGCATGATTTCGACATAGCCGGCGCGGGCGTAATCGATCCTGTCGATCATGTCGTCCTTCTCCAGTTTCATGGCGCTCATCGAGTTGCCGCAGGCGACGAAGCGCACCCCCGCCGCCATCGCGTCCTGCACCTTGTTGGCGGTCAGCGCGTCGGCCTTGAGCATGCCCAGCGCCGGTCCGATCACCACCACCGCCACCTCGACCTTGCCCAGCTCCTCCTGCACGTTGTTGACGTTGGCCAGCACCGTGTGCCACTTGCGCGAATCCTCGTCGTTGAGCTGGAACACCACGCGATTCTGCGCGGCGGCCAGGCCCGGGGCGATGGCGAACAGCGCCAGGGCGAGCAGCGTCGATTTCAGGAAATTCATCGGCAGGTCCTCCGCATGGTCTATTCTTGCGAGCGCTCACTCTGCCACAAACAACGATGGAAAAAATCGATTGCGCCATCATCGGCGCCGGCGTCGTCGGCCTTGCCGTCGCCCGGGAGCTTGCCGCCACCGGGCGCGAGGTGCTGATCCTGGAAAGCGAGAGCGCCTTCGGCAGCGGCATCAGCGCGCGCAACAGCGAAGTGATCCATGCCGGCATCTACTACCCGGCCGGCTCGCTCAAGGCGCGGCTTTGCGTCGCCGGCAAGAAGCGGCTCTACGACTATTGCGCCGCGCGCGGCATTGCCCACCGGCGCTGCGGCAAGCTGATAGTCGCCGCCAGCGAAGCACAGGTCGGCGAGCTCGATGCCATCGCCGCCCGCGCCCGCGCCAACGGTGTCGACGACCTGCAGCGGCTTACCCGCGACGCCGCGCGGGCTCTGGAACCGGCGCTGGAATGCCGCGCCGCGCTGCTCTCGCCCTCGACCGGCATCATCGACAGCCACGCCCTGATGCTCTCGCTGCTGGGCGACGCCGAGCGCGACGGCGCGGTGCTGGCGCTGCAAACGCGGGTGCTCGGGGGCCGCATCGACAGCGATGGCATCGTGCTCGCCATCGACAGCGGCGGCGAGCGCAGCGAGCTGGCGGCCGATTGCGTGGTCAATTGCGCCGGGCTCGGCGCCCAGGCGTTCGCCGGCGCGCTGCAGGGCCTGCCGGCCGCGGCGGTGCCGCCGCTCTTCTACGCCAAGGGCAACTACTACGCGCTGGCCGGCCGCGCGCCCTTCTCGCGCCTGATCTACCCGGTGCCGGAGGCCGCCGGACTCGGCGTGCACCTGACGCTGGACCTCGGCGGCCAGGCGCGCTTCGGCCCCGACGTGGAGTGGCTGGAGCGGATCGACTACACGGTCGATCCGCGCCGCGCCGACGCCTTCTATGCCGAGGTGCGCCGCTACTGGCCGCAACTGCCCGACGGCGCCCTGCAGCCCGCCTATGCCGGCATCCGGCCCAAGCTCCACGCCCCCGGCGACGCGGCGCGCGACTTCCTGGTCGCCGGACCGGCACAGCATGGCGTCCGCGGGCTGGTCAATTTCTTCGGCATCGAGTCGCCGGGGCTGACGGCCTCATTGGCGCTCGCCACCCATGCGGCGGAACTTCTCGCGCCGGCCTGATGTCGTAGCTGTCCTTGCGCCTGCGGCGCGGGGAATAGAATGCCCCTCCTGCTCCTGCCCACGGATTTCGCGATGAGGCTTGTCCTTCCCCGCATGACTGCGTCTTTGCTTGGCGCCGTCACCCTGCTGACCCTGCTGCTGGGCTGGCGACCGGCGCTGGCCGATGTCGGCGCCTTCCTCGACGAAGTGGTGGCGGCCCACGGCGGCGGTGCCACGCCGAGCGCGATCCACGAACGCGGCACCACCGAGTCCCAACGCCGCGGCCGCGGGCCGGTGGAACGCTGGTGGCAGGCGCCCGACCGCTTCCGCATCGAGATCCGCTATCCGGGCGGCGCCGAATCGCGCCTGATGCGCGGCAATGAAGCCTGGCAGCAGGGCCGGCCGGCAACGGAGGCCTTCCACGGCGCGGTGGTGCTGCAGGCGGCGCGCATGGCGCTGCCCTGGCGCCTGCGCGACAACGCCGAGCGGATTACCGATCTCGGCACGGTGCCCGCGGCAGACGGCAAGCCGGCACGCGCGCTGGAATGGCGGGTGCAGGAGAACATCCGCGTGTATGTCGACATCGACCCGGACACCCACCTCATCCTGCGCTCGCGCGGCGTGCTGACCATAGCCGGCTCGGCGATGGAATTCGGCACCGGCTACGAGAACTACCGGCTGGTCGATGGGCGCCGCATCGCCATGACGGAACGCCATTTCGCCATGGGGCAGTACATCGGCAGCACCACGCTGGAAAGCGTCGAGTTTCCCGCCGTACTGCCAGCGCCGACTTTCGAGCCGCCACCGCCGGGGCTGCGCGTGGAGCGCCGCGTCCGACCGCTGGCGGTGGGCGCCTGAGGCAGGCGCCGGACAGTCGGGATCAGGGCGATGCGCGCTGCCGAGGCTGCCGAAACGAGGACCACGGCCTGGAACCTGGTCTTCGCCGCCTGGCTGGTGGCCGCCTCCGCCACGCTCGGCGCACTGTTCTTCGGCGAAGTGATGCGGCTGTCGATCTGCGTCATGTGCTGTTACCAGCGCATCTTCATGTTCCCGCTGGCGCTGATCCTGCCGCTCGGCCTTTTCCCCTACGACCGGCGGATGCCGCTCTATGGACTCGCCCTGGCCATCCCCGGTGCGCTGCTGGCGGTGTTCCACCAGCTGATCGTCGCCGGCGTGATTCCCGAGAGCCTCAAGCCCTGCACCCAGGGCGTGCCCTGCTCGCAGACCGTGGCGGTCTGGTTCGGTTTTCTCACCATCCCGCTGCTGTCGCTGGCGGCGTTTTCAACCATAGTCGCGCTGCTGCTGGCGGCGCATGCACGGAGTCGCACGTGAAACAAAAAACCCTGCTCGGCCTCGCCCTGGCCTGCCTGTTCGGCGCCTTCATCCTCGCCACCCTGATCTACAACATCGAGCCGGACGCCGATTCGGCCCCGCTGCCGCCGGCACAGCTGGCCGCGCTGCAGCGCGCGCATGCGCCCAGCCTCGGCCCGGCCGAGGCGCCGGTAACCATCGTCGAATTCCTCGACCCGGCCTGCGAAACCTGCGCCGCCTTCTATCCCATCGTCAAGCAGATCCTCGCCACGGACCCGCAACGCCTGCGCCTCGTAGTGCGCTACGCGCCCTTCCACAAGGGCTCCGACCAGGTGGTCGCCGCGCTCGAGGCGGCGCGCCGGCAGGACAAGTTCTGGCCGGCGCTGGAAGCCCTGCTCGCCCGCCAGCGCGACTGGGTGCAGAACCACGTCGCCCAGCCCGAGCGCATCTGGCCCATCCTTGAACGCGCCGGCCTCGACCTCGCGCGCCTGCGCGCCGACATGGCCGCGCCCGAGATCGGCCGCGTCATCGAGCAGGACCTGCTCGATGCGCAACTGCTGCAAGTCAGCAAAACCCCGGATTTCTTCGTGAACGGCCGGCCACTCGCCAGCTTCGGCGAAGAGCCGCTGCGCGAACTCGTCGCCGAGACGCTGCGACACGCGAAGCGATGATCGAACTGCTGCAGTTCCGCCATTCGCCCTACAACGAAAAGGTCCGCTGGGCGCTGGACGCCAAGTGTGTGCCGCACCGCCGCCGCAGCCTACTGCCGGGGCCGCATATGGGGGTGGTGAAGAAGCTCACCGGCCGCACCCAGACGCCCGTGCTGGTGCTCGATGACGGCAGCGCCATCGATGGCTCGGCGCGCATCCTCGACTGGCTGGAAAGGCAGCACCCCGAGCCGCGCCTGATGCCCGATGACCCGGCGCAGCGCGAGCAGGTGCTGGCGATCCAGCGCCGCTTCGACGAGGACATCACGCCGCGCATCCGCCGCGCCGTGCTCGACGCCCTGTTGCGCCGGCCGCGCTACTTCGCCGCCGTCTTCGGCGAAGCCGAGTCGCGGCTCAGGCAGCGCCTCTACTCCCTGATCGTGCCGCTGGCGGCACCCCTGGTCAGGAAGGGCAACGGCATCAGCGGCGCGGCGGCGGTGGCCGACGGCATCGCCGCCGGCCACGAAGCCATGGACTTCGTCGCCGCCCAGGCCAGGGCCACGGGCTACCTCGTCGGCGATCGATTGACGCTTGCCGACATCACCGCCGCGACGACGCTCGCCACCCTGGTGCGGCCGGCGAATTCGCCGATGCAAAGCCCGCAGCCAGTCGATTCCCTGTTCGCGGATCTGATCGCGCCCTTCCAGGCGCATGCGGCGGCGCACTGGGTGCGCGACATCTACGCGCGTCACCGTGGCGCAAGCGCCGACTTCGAGGGCGCGAGCCCGTACTAGAGGCCCACCCCGAAAAACTTGGGGCGGCCCTTCGTGTTTCTTGCGAGGCTACTTGCCCGTGAAGCGCGGCGGCCGCTTTTCGAGAAAGGCCGCCAGGCCCTCGGCGTAATCGGCGCTGTCGAGGAAGGCGAAGGAGGCGCGCTTTTCCTCCAGGGTCAGCGGCCGCCCGTCCATCAGGCGCGCGATCCACTGCTTGTGCCAGCGCGCCACCAGCGGCGCCCCGGCGGCGATGCGCGCGGCGGCGGCCTGCGCCTCGGCGAACACCTCGGCGTCGGCCACGACGCGTGTCAGCAGACCCTTGGCATAAGCCTCGGCAGCGGGGAGCAGGCGGCCCTCGAGCAGGATCTCCTTCGCCAGCGCCGGCCCCGCCAGGCGCAGCAGGCCGGCCAGCTCGCCCGGGTACATCGAGAAGCCGAGCTTCATGATCGGCGCGCCGAATTTCGCGCCCTCGCCGCCGATGCGCAAATCGCAGGCGCAGGCGATTTCCAGCCCGCCGCCGACGCAGGGACCGTGGATCGCCGCCACCGTCGGATGCGGACAGGACTCGATCGCCGCCAGGGCCTCTCCGACGGCCTCGTGGTAGGCCAGCGCGCTATCGACATCGGCACGTGCGGTCCTGAACTCCTCGAGGTCGCCGCCGGCGGCGAAGGCGGCGCCTTCGCCGCGCAGGATCACGCAGCGCAGGCTCTCGTCCGTCGCCAGCCCGGCAAAAGTCTCACGCAGCCGCAACCACATCCGCGCGTTGAGCGCGTTGAGCTTGTCGGGATTGAACAGGGTGACGGTGGCGATGGCGCCGTCACGCTGGCAGAGGATGTCGGATTCCATGGCGGATCTCGGTTTCGGTCGGCAAAGATACCCCAGGCGCGCCTCAGAGCGCGTCGGATTCGACGACATGCACGCCGGGCTCCCCCGCCAGCGCCCCGTCCAGCAGGGCTTGCGCAATCTGCCGAGGCGTCACGGCCCGGTACTTCTTCGGGATCACCGGTTTCAGCGCGCGGGCGAACAGCACACCCAGGTGCTCGGCCGGACGCGACTCGCCGCGCTCGGCGTCGATCAGCGAGGGCCGCACAAGGGTCGTGCTGGCAAAGCCCAGGGCGATGATGCCCTGCTCGGCCTCGGCCTTGGTGCGCAGGTAGAAGTTGCCCCCGGGACTCGCGCCGAGCGAGGAATTCAGCGCATAGCGCGTCGCGCCGCCGGCTTTGGCGAAGCGCCCGATCAGTATCGGCAGGTCGCGGTCGATGCGGGCAAATGCGGCCTGCGAACCGGCGGTGCGGATCGTGGTGCCTAGGGTGCAGACCACGGCATCGCAGGCCCAGAAACTCTCCTCGCCGGTCAGCGCGGCCAGGTCGAGCACCGGGTTGTCCAGCTTCGCCGCGCGCCGCTCCAGCGGACGCCGCGTCGGCGCGATGATCCGGCTGATCTCACGCCGCTGCAGCGCCAGCTCGAGCACGGCAGTGCCAACGGCACCTGTAGCGCCGACGAGCAGAAGGCTAAGGGCGCTAGCCATTGGCCAAGCTCGTGATGACAAGGATGCGAGGCGCTTGGGAAGCCACCTCGATTCCGGCTTCCCGCGGCAGCGCCGCCCTGGCAGTCATCAAGCCGCCGACTTCATCACGAAGTCGGCACGAATTTCATCGAAAGGCACGACAAGTTTGCCGTCTTCGGCTTTTTCCACCATGCCGACCTCGATCATCGCCGTGGCATCCTCATGGACCCGCTTCACGTCGCGACCCAGGGCACGCGCCAGGGCTCGCACCCCGAGCGGCCCTGCGTTCTGAAGGCATTCGATCAGTTCCCAGCGCTTGGGCGTGAGAACCCGAAACAGGGCGGCAGGCGATTCGAAATCGAAATGCTCACCCTTGTATTTCCCGCTCTTCCAGGCCGAAAGAAAGCCGGCGCGTACCGCCTTCAGCGACTCGTCGGCCTTGCGGATACGGATGCTCGCAGTTCTCATCGTCCAGCCCTCCTGTCTTCAACTTCACGCAGAAATTCGTCGATCAGCTTTTCCGGAGTCTCGAAGCGGTAAGCCTGCTCGCGACTCCCCTGATGGCGGTGATCCCCCTTCGGCCGCTCATTGTCGTAGCCGAGCAGACGTTCACCGGGACGCCCGTAAAACAGCCGATATTTGTATGGATGACTGCATCCCTCGACCGGAACGGCAAGCCGCCAAACCACGATCTCAAGGATGTCGCCATCGTCAAAATCCACCCGGTGCTGGTAAATCAGCGTCGCCCGCATGTTGGCAAGAATGCCAACATAAGGA
>JALHNN010000090.1 GCA_022843505.1 Sulfuritalea sp. | reverse complement strand
CAACCCGGACATCGACCTCACGGTCGCACGTACCCACGAATTCGTCGACCTGCTCGAGCAGGGGCTGGTCGAGGACTTGACGCCCCTGGCGAAACAGTTCGGCTTCGTTCTCGATGGCAAGCCGCCCAAGGGCTTCATCCGGCCCCGTCTGCAGGGCTACGTGGGCGACAGGCTGGCGGCCATTCCCGCTGACGGCGACGTGCTGCTCCTGTACCTTCGCCGCGACCTGCTGGAAAGCCCGGTGGAAAAGGCCGCCTTTCGCAAGGCTCACGGACGCGAACTCGCCGTGCCCAGGACGTGGCAGGAATACGAGCAGCTGCTCCAGTTCTTCCATCGGCCGCAGCAGGGCTTGTACGGTGCGGCCGAGCAGCGTGAGCGCGACAGCGCCTGGATGCTGTGGATGCCGCGTTACCTGAGTCAGGCCCATCCGCAACGCAAGCTGTTCGACGACAGGCTGGTGCCGTTGATCGACTCGCCGGCCGGCGTGGCGGCCACCGAAAGTTATATCCGTACCGTGCGCTATTCGCCGCCGGAGATCCTTGGCGAAGGCAAGGATTACAGCTATACCCTGCCGCTGTTCATGCAGGGTAAGGCGTTCGCAACGATATTCACCATCGCCGGAGCCAAATTGCTCAATGCCCCCAGTTCGCCGGTACGCGGCAAATTCATCACGGTGGCCATACCGGGGACGCAGGTCGACAAACGACTGGTACGCGGCAATCTGCCGGTCTACGGCAACAATCTGGTGGTCTCGGCGCGCGGCGCCCAGCGCAAGCTTGCCTTCCTGTTCACCATGTGGCTCACCGACCCCGACGTTTCGCTGCGCACGGTCGGTGTCACGGGCGGATTCACCGATCCTTTCCGCTGGAACCACCTCCAGGACTCCCGCATCAAGGAACTTTACGGCGCCGAGGCGCTGGCCGTCTTTGCCAGGGAGTGGGACATCGCCGTGCCGCCGGGAACCGGCCTGCCCGGCGATGGCGAGTACCTCGATGCGCTGAACCAGAATCTCTGGCTTGCCGCGAGTGGCAAGCAGAGCGCCGCCGAGGCGATGCGGCGTAGCGCTCAGGAATGGGAGAAGATCACCCAGCGCCATGGCCGCGAGAAACTTCTGCCCTGGCTGAAGGAATTCAACGCCGGCTTCGCCAGCCGCGATCCGCGTCCGACGGCGGTGAAGCAGGCGGAATGAAACTGCCGACCCGCTTCGGTCTGCTGCGGCAGCTGCTGCTCGGTTTCGCCGGCGGCGGGGTGCTGGTCCTGATGCTGCTATTTGCCGGCAACCGCATGCTGGAAAACTCGACCGAACGCCTGGTCGATACGCTCGAGCGTCATGTACGGCCGCTGGCCCGACTGCATGGTCTCCAGGCGAGGGTGGGCAACCTGCGCAACCAGGAACTCGAACTCGGGCATCTCGAGGATGTCTTTGCACTGCAAGCGCATATCCAGCGCCTGCGCAGCGAGATCGCCGTGCTCGATCGCGATATCGGCGCGTTCTCCGTGGCGCTGGGGGCTCAGTCACCCAACGAGGCGAAGCGCCTGGCCGGCCACTGGCACGACTATCGGTCCCGGCTCGAAGAGCAGGCGCACCTGGCCGGCGAGATGAATCTGGGGGGCGTGCGCGCCATCACGGCAGGGGGGTCCCACGTTTCCTACCTGTCGATCCAGGCCCTGCTCACCGAGGTCGCCGAACAGACGGAGGCTGCCGCCGACGCGGCCTACCTGAAGGCGACGGGGGAGCAGCAGGCGCAGCGAAAGGACTTCCTCAAACTGGTGCTGCTGGGCGGATTGGTGATCTTCGTCGGCCTGGCCTACTCGGGCAGGACCGTGGTCCGGCGCATCGGCATTCTTCACGACCACGCGCAAAAGCTGGCGGCCGGAGAGGAGAGCGGAAACATCGCCATCGCCCGCCATGATGAAATCGGCGACCTCGCCGAGGCCTTCGGCACCATGCGCCAGCAGGTCCTGACGCGGGAGGCGGCCCTGCGCGCCGCCCAGGTCGAACTCGAACAGCGCGTGCAGGAACGTACCGCCGACCTGAAGAGCGCCAACCGCCGGCTGGTACGCTTTTCGCAGGTCGTCGAGCAGAATCCGGTGGGCATACTGATTGCCCGCATCGGGGGCGCCGTGGAGTTCGTCAATCCGGCGTATTGCCGCATCACCGGACGACAGCCGGAGGCCCTTCTGGAGCGGCCCCTGGTCGAGGTCTTGCGCACGGCCGATCCGCTCGATGCCGACAACGCACTGCGCGTGGCCAGCGCCGGCGGCATCTGGGATCTGGAGCAGCCCAGCCGGCGTGGCGAGGATGCCTACTGGGAGCGCCTGCGCCTGGGCGCCGTTCATGACGAGAACGGGCGCGCGACCCATCTGCTGCTCTCCTGCGAGGACATCACCGAGCAGCGTACGCAGATGGAACGCATCACCTACCAGGCGCACTACGACCTGCTGACCGGCCTGCCCAACCGCGTCCTCGCCAATGACCGGCTGATCCAGGCCGTGAGCCGCGCTCGCCGCGACGGCGGCAAGGCCAGCGCCATGTTCCTTGACCTGGACAATTTCAAGGAGGTCAATGACACGCTGGGCCATGCCGTCGGCGATGCCCTGCTGCGCCAGGTGGCCCAGCGATTGACGGCGGCCGTGCGCGGCGAGGACGTGGTGGCCCGTCTTGGCGGCGACGAGTTCCTCATCGTTGTCGGCGGGCTCAGCCATGGCGACGAGGCGGCCGCCGTGGCGGAAAAGGTGATCGCCGCCTTTGCCCAGCCCTTCACCATCGACGAGCGCGAACTGACGACGTCGCCCAGCATCGGCATCGCCATCTATCCCGACGACGGCACGGAGCCCATGGTCCTGCTGCGCAACGCCGACCTGGCGATGTATGAGGCCAAGGATTCGGGGCGCAACATGTATCGCTTCTACAATCGGTCGATCCACGACCTCTCGCTGCAGCGCCTGGAGATCGGCCGCTGCCTGCGCGGCGCGCTTGAGCGCCAGGAACTGCATGTCGTCTATCACCCGCTGGTGCGCGCCGACAGCGGTTTGATCATCGGCGCCGAGGCCCTGCTGCGCTGGAACAGTCCGGAACTGGGCGAAGTACAGCCGGCGACTTTCATCCCCGTGGCGGAACAGAACGGGCTGATCGTCGACCTGGGCCGCTGGGTTCTGCGCGAGGCCTGCGCCACTCTGGCGCGCTGGCGCCTGCAGCAGGAACAATTCGTCATGGCGGTGAATGTCTCGCCGCGCCAGTTCCGCAGCAGCGGCTTCGTCGCCATGGTGCGCGAGTGCCTGGCGGAATTCGCCGTGCCGCCGCCGCAGCTCGAGATCGAAATCACCGAGGGCCTGCTGCTGCGCAATCAGGGCGAAGTGCGGCAGATCCTCGAAGAACTCCATGCGCTGGGCGTGCGCCTGTCGATGGATGATTTCGGCACCGGCTATTCCTCGCTCAGCTACCTGCGCGAATTTCCTTTCCATACGGTGAAGATCGATCGCAGCTTCATCAATGACGTCTCCGAGGATCGCAATGACCGCGCCCTGGTGATTGCCGCCGTGCGCATGGCCCAGGCCCTCGGTCTGCAGATCATCGCCGAAGGAGTGGAAACCGACGAGCAGTGGTCCTTCCTGATGGCGCAGGACTGCGACATCCTGCAGGGCTTCCGCTTCGGCATGCCGGTGACCGAAAGCAATTTCGGCAAGACCTGGGTCAATGCCCGGGTCACCTGCCCGGACGGCGACCCGCTGGGCCGCACGCTACCGTTCATTCCGGTCTAGGGCCGCCAGCGTGACAACTACCCTGCGTGTCTGTCTTGCCGTCGCCTGCCTCCTCGCCAGCCAGTTGGGCCTGGCGCAGGCGACGCGCATCACGGTCAGCGTCCCGGGGCCGGGGGCCGCCTCCTACCTGCCCCTGGCGCTGGCGGCCAAGATCGGCGCCGACAAGGCGGAAGGCGCCGAACTCAACCTGCGCTATGTCGCCGGCGGCGGCGTGGCGATACAGGAAATGCTTTCCGGCAACGCCGAGTTCGCCGTGCTCGGCCTGCCGGCGGCGATGTCGGCGCGGCTCAAGGACAATCGCATCGTTGCCCTCGCCGCAGTCAACGATCTGCCGCTCTATGTGTTGCTGGTGCGCAGCGGCCTCAAGGGCAAGGTCCGAACGGTGGCTGACTTGCGCGGCCGCGTGGTCGGCGTACACAGCAACTCCATCACCACCAAGACCAACTCCCACCAGTTGATCGAGTTGTTGCTGCGCCAGGCCGGAGTCCCGCCCGAATCCGTGCGCTTCGTCTCCGTCGGCCAGCGCTGGTCGTCCGAGGCGGCCATGCTCGCCGAGGGCTCGGCCGACGCGGTGATGGGCGACGAGCCGCATGCCGCTCGCATGGTGGCGGAGGGTACGGCCTTCCAGCTGCTGCATCTGGGCGAGCCCGGCGTCGCGGCGGGCATCCCGGGCGGCGGCTTTCTGCGCGGCACGCTGGTCGGGCGACGCGACCGGATCGACGCCGATCCGAGGAAGGCCGAGGTCATGGTGCGCATCCTGCGCCGAACGCTGGCCTGGATCGCCGGCCACGGCCCCGAGGAGATCATCGCCCTGGCCGGCATCGAGGATCCCAAGGAGCGCCGCTACATGCTCGAAACCCTGGGGCGCTATCCGCGCCAGTACAGCGTCGATGGTCGTTTTTCCCGGAGGCAGTTGCAGGAGACCGAGACGTTCTTCCGCAATTCCCAGGCCGGCAACGCGGCGGCGCAGACCTTCAACGTCGAGTCGATGATCATGGACCGCTGGGTCGGCCGCAAGGAATGAAATGACGCCTTCCGGTTCGCGACCCAATCCGCTGTCGCGACAGATCGCCTGGCGCATGGCCGTGGCACTGCTGGCGACGCTGCTTGCCGGATTCGTGCTGGCCGTCTGGTTTCATGCCCAGTCGCGACTGCGCTTTCTCGATACGCAGGTGCGCCATGCCGAAGCGCATTACCGAAATGCCCTGGCGATGAGCGAGATCGCCTGGGAGAACGACGCCTACAACTTCAAGGCCAGGCTCGAGCATGCGCGCGTGCTCGAGAATGCCATGCATCGGCAGTCCCGCCTGGCCAATTTCATCGTCGCCCAGGGGGGCGTACCGAATTTTCCGCTGGCGGTGATCCTGGATCATGAAGGACGCAAGCTCGCCGAGTTTGAATACGGTTCGCGCCGCCTGCCGGAAGCAAGCTTTACCGGCGGCGACGCCGCCTGGGCTTACGACGACGTCGGCCGGACCCTTTACCGGGTATTCCGCCAGCAAGTCTGGCTGGGGGATGATCGCAATGGCAGCCTGCTGCTGTATCGGCCTCTCGATCATGCGGTGCTGGTGGCGATGGCATTTCCGGAGACGCGCCTGTCGCTGGTCTGGCAGGGCCTCGTCGTGGCGAGTTCGCTGGGCGACGACGGCATGCTGCAGGCAAGGGTCGATGCGGACGCCGATCCCTTGCCCAGTCGCCGTCTGCTGCCCTGGACTCCGGCGACGCCGGACAATCCGCGCCTGCTCATCGACGTCAATCATGTCGAGGTTTTCGATCTCGGCGAACTGCTGCTGTCGTTCAGCCCCGGGATCCTGGTGTTCATCGCGGTGGCCTGGCTGTCCTTCGGTCTTTGGGCGACCGTGCTGGTGCGGCGCATCCTGGCGCTGGCCAACGCACAGCGGGACTTTGCCGCCAGCCGGCAAGTGACGCCGCTGGCCGAGGCATCGCTGAACCAGGCCGACGACGAGCGGCATGACGAACTCTCCCACCTTGCCGCATCCTTGCGGCGCATGATGGGTTCGCTGGCCGATTACCAGCAAGAAAGGGAGTTGGCAACGGAGCTTCTGCGCCAGAGCGAGGAGCGCTACCGCTTTCTGGTCGAGGGCGCGCGCGTCGTGGCCTGGGAATACTCATTGCGCGACGAGCGCTTCACCTATGTATCGCCGCGCGCCGGCGAATTGCTCGGGATCGAGGCTGCCGCCTGGCTGGAGCCGGACTTCCTCGCCACGCACCTGCATCCGGACGATGCCGCCCGGGTAGCCGAAGCCCGTCAGGCGGCCATGGAGGATGGAAACGGATGCTCGCTGGATTATCGCCTGCGCCACATCGACGGTTATTACATCTGGGTGCATCACCTTTCCGCCGCCCGGGCCCCGTCGGCGGACCGGGGGCAGGGTGTGGTGCGCGGCATCCTGCTCGATATCGGCGAGCGCAAGCAACTCGAGCAGCGGCTGGCGCTGGCGGGGCTGGTCTTCGAGAGGACCAGCGAAGCCATCATGATCACCGATGCCACGAACCGGATCATCGCGGTCAATCCGGCCTTCGAGGCGATCACCGGCTATGCCATGGACGAGGTGGTCGGCAAGGATCCAAAATTGCTCAACGCCGGAATGCAGGACGCCGGACACTTCCAGTCGATGTGGCAGGCGCTGCAGCGGGATGCCTTCTGGTCGGGCGAGGTCTGGAACCGGCGCAAGTCGGGCGAGCCCTTTGCCCAGCGGCTCTCGATCACGGTGATGCGCGACGAGGCCGGCCGGGTCCAGCGCTACCTGGCGATGTTCAGCGACGTCACCAAGGAGAAGCGCCAGGCCGAGGCGATAGAGCACCAGGCGGCCCATGACGCGCTCACTGGGCTGCCCAACCGCCGCCTGCTCGCCGACCGCATGGAGCAGGCCATTGCCCGGGCGCAGCGCAACGGGCGTCGCGTCGGCGTCGTCATGCTCGACCTGGATGGTTTCAAGCACATCAACGATACGCTCGGCCATCGCGTCGGCGACCTGTTGCTGGTGGAATCCGCCCGCCGCTTGGTGCATTGCATACGCGAGTCCGATACCGTCGCCCGTGTCGGCGGCGACGAGTTCATGGTGGTGCTGCCCGAGATCCAGGCGCAGGGCGACCTGCAGGTTCTGGCAGGCAAGATCCTCACCCATATCCGAGAACCCTACGCCATCGAAGGCAAGGAGCTTTTCGTCTCGGCCAGCATCGGCCTGACGCTGTTCCCCGATGACGGAGCGAATCCCGAGGACCTGCTGGCCCACGCCGACACGGCGATGTATCGCGCCAAATCCGACGGCAAGAATACCTTCCGCTTCTTCACCGCCGAGATGCACGATCATGCCGTCGCCCGGCTGCAGATCGAGGACGAACTGCGCCAGGCTCTGCGCGCGGGGGAATTCGAATTGCATTACCAGGTGGTGGTCGACCTGGCGTCCGGGCTGCCGGCCAAGGCCGAGGCGCTGGTGCGCTGGCGTCATCCGCGGCGCGGCCTGCTGGATCCGATCGAGTTCATTCCGGTCGCCGAGGAGAGCGGAATGGTCCTGCAACTCGGCTCCTGGGTGATAGACGAGGCGGCGCGCCAGGCGGCGCTTTGGAGCGAACTGGTACCCGCGGGCTTCTGCATCGGCGCCAATGTCTCGGCACAGCAGTTCCATCGCGCCGATTGCGCGGCGACCTTGCGCGCGGCCCTGGCGACCCACGACGTGCCGCCGCAACGACTGTCCATCGAGATCACCGAAAGCCTGTTCATCGGTGACCAGGGCGATGCCTGGCGGCAGTTGAACGAGATCCGGGACCTGGGCGTGCGCATCGCCATCGACGACTTCGGCACCGGCTATTCGTCGCTGTCCTATCTCAAGCGGTTTCCGGTCGATACGTTGAAAATCGACCAGACCTTCGTCGCCGGCCTGCCCGGCAGCGGCGAAGGCGCGGCCCTGGTCGACGCCATCATTTCCATGGGGCGGGCGCTGGGCCTGGCGGTGGTGGCGGAAGGCGTGGAAACCGCCGAACAGCGAGACTTCCTCTCCGGGCGGGGCTGCCGCTACGGTCAGGGTTACCTGTTCGGCAGAGCGATGCCGGCAACGGAGTTTGCGGCGCGCTATTTCCGTCGCAACGCCTGATCCTGCCCCGAGGCGGCTGGCAGCATCGGCGGGGACGGGTCAGCCGCGGGTGTTCGACTGGGCGGGGAACTCGGCGAGTTCGAGGCGCGGCGCGGGTTTCCAGCCCTTCTTGCGGTGTTCGGCGACGATGTTGGTAAAGATGCCGCCGCGCACGTAGAAGCGTGCCGTCAGACGCATGAAGCGGGGCTTCACGGTGCTCACCAGGTCGTCGAGGATGCGGTTGGTGACGTCTTCGTGGAAATGGCCCTCGTCGCGGAAGCTCCAGATGTAGAGCTTGAGGCTCTTCAGCTCGACGCAAAGCGTGTCGGCGACATAATCCAGGGTCAGCACGGCGAAATCCGGCTGCCCGGTCTTGGGGCACAGGCAGGTGAACTCCGGGATTTCCATGTGGATCTGGTAATCCCGCTGCGGGGCCGGGTTGGCAAAGGTTTCCAGCGCCT
>JALHNN010000089.1 GCA_022843505.1 Sulfuritalea sp. | reverse complement strand
TCGGCGTCGACGCCCGCCGGGAACTGCCCGAGTTCGACTCGGCCAATTTCCGCGCCGATGCGACGGCCAGCCACAACCATCCGGTCCGGGACGGCAAGCTCTCGCCCGGCAAGGTCGCGGTGTTCTCGACCTGCTACGTCAATTACAACGAGCCGGGGCTGGGCCACGACCTGCTCAAGCTGCTCGAGCATAACGAAGTGCCCTATGTCGTGGTCAAGGGCGAGACCTGCTGCGGCATGCCCAAGCTGGAGCTGGGCGACCTGGAGACCGTGGAGAAGTACAAGGAGCGCAACATCCCGCTCTTGCACGACCTGGCGCAGGCCGGGTACGCCATCGTCACCCCGGTGCCGTCCTGCACGCTGATGTTCAAGGCCGAACTGCCGCTGCTGTTCGGCGACGATGCGCGCTGCAAGGCGGTGGCGGCAGCCATGTACGACCCCTTCGAATACTTCGTGCTGCGCAACAAGGACGGCCTGCTGAAGACCGACTTCAAGGTGCCGCTGGGCAAGGTTTCCTACCACATCCCCTGCCACTCCCGGGTGCAGAACGTCGGCAGGAAGACCGAGGAAATGCTCAAGCTGACCGGCGCCGAGGTCAATACCGTCGAGCGCTGCGCCGGCCATGACGGCACCTGGGGCGTCAAGGAAGAGTATTACGAGCTGTCCATGAAAATCGGCAAGCCGGTGTTCAAGGCCATGGCGCAAAACGAGCCGGACTACGTCAGCTCCGACTGCGCCATTGCCGGACGCCACATCCTGCAGGGCATGAACGAGGCCGGCGCCGGCGGCCGCAAGGAAAAGCAGCATCCGCTGACCTTGCTGCGCATCGCGTATGGACTCGATTGAGCGACTGGAATCAATGAAATGGAACAGGCAATGACCATTACCCGCGACTCCCTGATGACCCTCGAAGCCTATGCCAAGGCCCGCCCCGCCATGCGCGAGCAGGTCTTGGCCGAAAAGAAGCTGCGCCGCGTCCAGCTCGGCGAGAACATCCTGCTGATCTTCGAGAACGAGCTGCTGATCCGCTACCAGATCCAGGAGATGCTGCGCGTCGAGAAGATCTTCGAGGAGGACGGCATCCGCCACGAGCTCGAATCCTACGTGCCGCTGGTCCCCACCGGCAGCAACTTCAAGGTGACGATGCAGATCGAATACGCCGACGAGGGTCGCCGCCGCGACATGCTGGCCCGGCTCAAGGGCGTCGAGGACCGGGTCTGGGTACGCATCGCAGGCCACGATCCGGTCTTCGCGATCGCCGACGAGGACCTCGAACGCGAGAACGAAGAGAAAACCTCGGCCGTGCATTTCCTGCGCTTCGAGCTGACCGCCGGCATGGTGGCGGCAGGCAAGTCCGGGGCCGCGATCTCGGTCGGTGTCGACCACCCGGAATACACGGCCAATACCGGCGCCCTGCCCGAGGCGGTCCGGGCCTCGCTGGCATCCGACCTGCGCTGAGAGCTTGTGAATAAAGCTACTGCGCGTGCCGTATCGGGGTTTGGGCGGTGCTCGCTATCCTCAAAACAACGACGTAGCGTACATTCCGGTAGCTGCGCTCCGGCCGCACCCCGCTCGCTACGATTTTTTCACAAGCCCTGAGCTGACCTCAGGACGCGGGCAGGCCGAAGCGTTTCTGCAGCAAGCGCAAGCGGCCCTCCATTTCCGCCCCGCCAAACCCCAGGGCGCGTATCTTTTCCAGGCGGGGCAAGGCTGCGGTGCCCGTGAAGAAAGACGAAAACGATCCTAACCTTTCGATTTCCTCCAGGACGGCGGCCATAACCCAATTGCCGATGGCTTTACCCGGGGGGATGGAATCGAAGCGTTCCGTCGGCGCGAGGAAGGGCTCTCCCGGATCAACCCGTCCATGTTCGGCAATGGCGCTGCGCAGTTGGACCAGCGCCTCCGTCGCCAGTGCCCGTTCGCCGCAATCCCTTGCCACCCGCGCCAGGCTTGCCAGGCGCAGATACGACGGCTGGCGCTCGCACAGATTCCTGAGCAGGCTGAGGGCAGCGGCCAATGCGCCAAAGCGCTCGATCGACGAGAGTGCGGGATTGCGGCTGAGGGCGTAGCAGGACAGTGCTTCATCCACCTTGGCGCTTTTTCCTTCCGCCATCGTCTTTTCCCAGCGACCGGCGAGTTGGGCGCCGTAAGGCAATCTGGTAAGGGTGTTGCGCCAGTCGTGGGCATTGCGGCTCCTGAGCTGCTCGGGGAGATCGCCGAGCCGGGTCGGCAGGCCGGCCGCGGAACCCAGCAGGGAACCGCGCGCGGCAAGCCCGGCGGCGCGATCCGCTTTGCAGCAGAACAAGTTGAGCTGGTAGCGATCCGGCACTGCAGCGGCATCAAAGGGAACCAGCAGGTCGAGTGTGGGTACCAGGCGAAAGGATCGGTAACCAAGCACTTCGAAAGCCTGCACCAGTTCCATATGCGGGTCGTCACCCGCTTTTATCTCGTACTGAACCAGCGGTGACAATTTGGCGAAGAAGCGTCTTCCCCCCTGCAGTATGTTGCTTTCCTCGCCCTCGGCATCGATCTTGAGGAAATCGATCTCCCGCCAGTCATACTGTTCCAGGCAGTGGTCCAGGGTCACCAGGGGCACGGTCTCAGTGGCGCCCGTCGAGTCTTTGACAGGCGCCAGCGCATTGCTTTCGGCATGCGGGTTCAGGGAAAGCTGCGCCGTGCCACAAGTGCCGGATACGGCGCTGCGGTCGAGGACGACTTGTGCAAAGCAATTGGCCGCAATTCCCTCGGCAAGCAGCAGCGCGGTGTCCGAGGCCGGCTCGAAGGCCCACACGCAACCCCTTGGCCCCACGGTTCGTGCCATGGACAGGGTGTAGACGCCATAGTTGGCGCCGATATCGATGACTTTCTGCCCTGGCTGCAGCAGGCGACGCAGGAACTTGATTTCGTCTTCGAACCAGTCCTGCTGTTCCATCAGCACATAGGGAGTGATTAGGTGCAGCGAGTCGGGAACGACGACACGCACGCCGTCGACGAGAGTGATCGAGGTGGTGGAAGTCAAGCTTCAGTCCGCCCGTGCGGGGCCCGCTCGGCGCAATCGGCGTCGGCTACGCGGCCGGTTATCTGCCGCCGCGAGTTCATGAGTTGGCCGCCGCATCCCGGCCCTGTTGATCAGAGCACCACTTTGCCCAGATGCCGCGCAGTGCGGCTTCAAAATGCGCGCCAAAGCGCGCGGCGTCGAACATCGGCGAGTCCAGCAACGCCCGCCTCAGGCCCTGGCGCTTTGCCGCCAGGCCTTGCCTGTCGGCGGCATGCCTGGCCGCGCGCGCGACGTAGTCGTCGGCGTCGGTGGCGATCCAATCCGGCAGGCCCGCATTCGTCAGCAGGCCGACGCCCTGCCGCGACTGGAAGTGGGTTCCGGCGAGCGTCAATACCGGCACACCCATCCACAGGCTTTCCACGGTCGTGGTGATCCCCGGGTAGGGGAAAGGGTCGAGCGCGATATCCACCTCCGCGTAAGGCGCCAGGTACTGCGAGCGCGGGGCCTGCGGTTTCAGGATCAGGCGCCCGGCATCGATCCCGTGCCGGGCAAACCGGTCGGCGACGCCTAGTCGCACCGACTCCTCGCGGAGCTGCTTGGCCTTCAGCAGCAGCCTGCTGTCCGGCACGGCGTGGAGCACCCTGGCCCAGAGCCCGACCACGGCGTCATTCATCTTGGTCAGGTTGTTGAAGCTGCCGAAAGTGATCTGCCCGTTGCGAAGCGCCGGCAGCGGCGACACCGCCGTATCGCCGGCCGGCGGTGTGAAACACAGATAGCTTTCGGGCAGGTAGCAGATGCTTTCGCTGAAATTGGCCGCATCCGCTTGCGGCAGTGTCAAGGCGTCGGCAATCAGGTAGTCGATGGCGGCAACGCCGGTGGTGCCGAGGTAGCCCAGCCAGGTCGCCTGCACCGGCGCCGGCTTCCAGGCGAACAGAGGCAGGCGGTTGCAGGCGGTGTGTCCGGCCAGGTCGATCAGGATGTCGATGCCGTCATCGCGTATCCGCTTTGCCAGGCTTTCGTCGGAATGCCCCACCGCGGAATGCCATCCCGCACAGGAGGCCCTGATCCTGTCGGTCAGGTGGTCGCTGCGGGGGTGGGTCGGGTAGCCGAAGAACTCGATGCTGCCACCGGCCACGGACGCCATGGTCGTCAAGACCCCGACGACGAAGTGACCGACCGGGTGGTAGCGCAGATCGCCCGAAACCAGTCCCACGCGCAAACGCCGATCCGGATCGGGAACATTGTCCCATTGCACATACGGGCGGGCGCGTTCGGCCACCTGGCGGCCGTAGTGCCGTGCCGCGACGAGCCTCGCTGCGGCAGGCTGGTCGGCAAGAAAGCTGAGGGCGAACAGCAGGTTGCTGTGCATCTCGAAGTTTCCGGGCCGGAGTTCGAGCGCCCGGCGGTAGCACGCTACGGCCGCGTCCAGCTGCCCGAGATCCTTCAGGACATTGCCCAGGTTGTTATGCGTTTCCGCGTGGTCGGGGCGGATTTCCAGCGCACGGCGGAAGCAGGAAACGGCCTCGTCAAGGCGACCGAGATCGCCCAGCGCCGCGCCCAGGTTGCCGTGGGCGTTCGCGTAATCCGGCTGCAGACTCAGTGCCTGGCGATAGCTGGCGACGGCGGCATCGGGCTGTCCGAGTTCGTAAAGGGCGATGCCCAGGTTGTGGTGCGCTTCGGCGAAAGCCGGATTGAGTTCCAGCGCACGGCGATAGCTGGCGATGGCGGCATCGACCTGCCCGGTCGCCATGAGCGCGCTGCCCAGGCTGTTGTGCGCATTGGCGTTATCCGGCCTCAGTTCGATGGCGCGCCGCAGGGCCGTCACGGCGGCGGCCGGCTGCCCCTGATCCTTCAGCGCGTTTCCGAGGTTGGCGTGCGCGACGGCGAAATCGGGCCGGATCTCGAGCGCGCGGCGAAAACTGGCGACAGCGGCGTCGAACTGTCCGAGTGATCTTTGGGCGCTGCCCAGGTTGTTGTGGGCTTCCGCATACTCCGGCCGGCCCGCCAGTGCGCGGCGGTAGCTGGCCACGGCCTCGTCAAGCCGACCCGCCGCCATCAGGGCGTTGCCCAAATTGCTCTGTGTTTCGACATCCTCCGGCAACAGCCGGGCGGCCTTTTGCAGGGTAGCGAGGGCGTTTTTTTTCTGGATCAGCAGCGCCGCCCCCAATACCTTCCAGGCGAAACCCGAACCGGGATGCTGTTCAAGCAGTTGCCCCGCCCGATCTTCAAGTTCGGCATGGCGACCGGCGTTGAACAGCGCGACGAGCTCCTGCTGCGTCGCCGGCGACAGGGGTTCCGCGCGCCTGGTCGCGGGCTTTTTGCCGCCAGCAGCAATCTGGCGCGCCGGCGGCCCTCCCGAGCGGCCGGGTTTCATTGGGGTTGCGAGGCGCGAAAACCGGGCATGCGGCTATCCTGAACGTGACTGCGCCCATTTGTCCCGCGAGGGGCCGGAGCCCGGAGAAATCCCCGGGCGGTGTTAACGGGTGCCTGCGCTTGGCGCAAGCCGGATTCTAGGGCACCGTGCCGGAGCGCGACGCTCCGGCTGCCCGGGCGCACGAACCGAAGCCATCCGCGAGAGTCTGCGTCCCCGCCCTCGGGACATCCTCGCCCAGGCAGTCCATGGTGCTGATTCAGCGGGGTTTCCGGTATGATCCCCGGCGGGTGCCTGCGTGGAGTTTTGGCCGCGCAGGCAGGTTTTCGTGCCGGTCGGGCCGCCGCACGCCTCACGTGTGAAAGAACCCCATGCTGACAGCGCTGGTCGTCGTGTTCGTTATCGCCTATGCGGCGATCGCCCTCGAGCATCCGCTCAAGATCAACAAGTCCGCCTCGGCGCTGATCGGTGCCGGCCTGTTGTGGACCATCTACGCGATGTCCACCGGCGATCACCACAAGGTCGGCCACCAGCTCGGCGAGTCGTTGATGGGGACCGCCCAGATCGCCTTCTTCCTCATGGGCGCGATGACCATCGTCGAGGTGGTCGATTCGCACAACGGCTTCGAGGTCATCACCAAGCGCATCCGCACCCAGCAGCTGTCGACACTGATGTGGCTGGTGGGCATCGTCACCTTCTTCCTCTCCGCGCTCCTGGACAACCTGACCACCACCATCGTCATGATCTCGCTGATGCGCAAGCTGCTGTCGAACCATGCCGACCGCCTGTTCTTCGCCGGCATCATCGTCATCGCCGCCAACTCCGGCGGCGCCTGGTCGCCGATCGGCGACGTGACCACCACCATGCTCTGGATCGGCGGCCAGATCACGACCATGAACATCATCACCTCGGTGTTCCTGCCGTCGGTCGTCAGCCTGCTGGTGCCGCTAACCGTTACCGCCTACATACTCCGCGGCCGGCCCGTGGTCGGTCCCGAGCATGTGGAAATGGACCACGGCCTGAAGACCACCGAGTTCGAGCGCAACACCATGTTCTTGCTCGGTCTCGGCATCCTGATCGCCGTTCCGGCCTTCAAGACCATCACCCACCTGCCGCCCTTCCTCGGCATCCTGTTCGGCCTCGGCATCCTCTGGCTGGTCGGCGACCTGATACACCGCAACAAGGAGGACGAGTACAAGCAGCACCTGACGCTGGGCCACGCGCTGTCGAAGATCGACATGAGTTCGCTGGTGTTCTTCGTCGGCATCCTGCTCGCCGTCGCCACGCTCGAGCACACCCACCTCCTTTCCGATCTGGCCAGGATCCTCGACAAGGACATCGGCCGGCTCGACCTCATCGTGGTGATCATCGGCATGGTCAGTGCGATCGTCGACAACGTGCCGCTGGTGGCGGCGGCGATGGGCATGTATGACTTGAATACCTATCCGACAGACCACTTCCTCTGGGAGTTCCTCGCCTACTGCGCCGGCACCGGCGGCTCCATCCTGATCATCGGCTCGGCGGCGGGCGTCGCCGCCATGGGCCTGGAGAAGATCCACTTCTTCTGGTACGTCAAGAAGATCAGCTGGCTGGCGCTGATCGGCTACTTCGCCGGAGCCGGCGTCTACGTGCTGCAGTACAACCTGACCCACTGAACGCCTGGTCCGGTGCAGCTTGGAGGCAGCCATGTCCTCTTCCGCTTCGCACGGGCCGAACCCGGTGCCGGTTTCGGCAAGCCATCAAGGTGCGCCGTTCCGCCAGCGCCGACTTTCGCCCGCCGTCGGCATTGCGATGGGCCGGCTGCTTGCTCCGACCGGTAGCATGGCGCCGTGGGCCATGCCGCTGCCAGGCTGTCTGGCGTTTCGTTACCTGGGGTAGAGCGAAGGCCGCAGGGCAAGCGGAACTTTCCTGCCGCATTGCCGCCTGAACCATATCGCCTGTCATCATGAGCCTGTTCCTCGCCGTTCTCACACCGTTCTTCGGCGCACCGCTGGTCGCGTGGCTGGCCGCGCGCGGCCGTCCGCAGGCGGCCTGGGCGGCGGGAGGCGTCGCCCTGCTGGCGCTGCTGCAGCTGCTGCCGGCCTTCAGCGCGGCCTTTTCCGGCGCGACCACCATCGAGCGGCTGGCCTGGATTCCCGCGGCGGGACTCGACCTGGCCTTCCGACTCGACGGACTCGGTCTGCTGTTCGCCCTGCTGATCCTCGGCATCGGCCTGCTGGTCATCCTCTACGCGCACTACTACCTGTCGGCGCAGGACAGCCTCGGCCGCCTGTATGCCTACCTTCTGCTGTTCATGGGCTCGATGCTGGGTGTGGTGCTTTCGGAAAACCTGATCCAGCTGCTGATCTTCTGGGAGCTGACCAGCCTCTCCTCCTTTCTGCTGATCGCCTATTGGCGCAGGCGCGAGGCGGCGCGGCGCGGCGCGCGGCTGGCGCTGGCGATCACCGGCGCGGGCGGTCTGGCCATGCTCGCCGGCTTCATGCTGCTCGGCGAGATGGTCGGCAGTTACGAATTGACCGAAGTCCTGGCCAGCGGCGATGTCATCCGTGCCCATCCGCTGTATGCCCCCATGCTGGTGCTGGTGCTGCTCGGCGCCTTCACCAAGTCGGCGCAGTTCCCCTTCCACTTCTGGCTGCCGCACGCCATGGCGGCGCCGACGCCGGTGTCGGCCTACCTGCACTCGGCGACGATGGTCAAGGCCGGGGTATTCCTGCTGGCGCGCCTGTTTCCGGCCTTGTCGGGCACGCCGGAATGGACGTGGCTGGTCGGCGGCACGGGCGTGGCGACCCTGCTGGTCGGCGCGGTGATCGCGCTGTTCAAGCACGACCTCAAGGGCCTGCTGGCGTATTCGACGATCAGCCACCTCGGCCTGATCACCGCGCTGTTCGGCATCGGTACGCCGCTGGCGGCCGTGGCCGCCGTGTTCCACATCATCAACCATGCCATCTTCAAGGCCGGCCTGTTCATGAGCGCCGGCATCATCGACCACGAGTGCGGCACGCGCGACAT
>JALHNN010000088.1 GCA_022843505.1 Sulfuritalea sp. | reverse complement strand
CCCCTCGCGGGGGGTTCCCAATTGGCTCGCTGCGCTCGATATCAACCATGGCCGGCATTGTAGTTTTTCGCTAATCCGCGGTCTCGACGCGGTCGCGGCCATTGTCCTTGGCGCGTTGCAGCGCCGCCTCGGTGCGCTTGATCAGCAAGTCGAGGGTTTCACCGTCCAGGCGCTGGCCGACACCACAACTCAGCGTCACGCCCTCGCCGGTTTTCAGGCCGCTGCCGATGGCCACCAGCTCGCGCAGGCGTTCCGCGATCGGCACCGCCTCGTCACGGTCAGTATTCGGCAGCAGGATCATGAACTCCTCGCCGCCGTAGCGTGCAATCAGGTCCTGGGCGCGCAGGCCGTCGGCCAGCCGCCGCGCCATGCGCTTGAGCACCGCATCGCCGGAGAGAAAGCCGAAGCGTTCGTTGAACTTGCGGAAATGGTCGATGTCGGCGATCAGCAGGCACAGGGGCATGCCGTCGCGCTCGCAGCGTGCGATGGCGCGCGGGAAGGCCTCCTGCAGCCAGCTGCGGGTGTGGATGCCGGTCAGGGCGTCGACGCTGGAACCGTCCTCGAACTCGAGGCTGCGGGCCTGCAGGGCGACCAGCGCCCGGTTGCTCTCGCGCATGCGACCGCTGATGATGGCCAGCAGGTTGCGCGCCACGCCGTGGGAGCTGTCGGCGAGGGACCAGACGACGTCATGGGGCATGGCCAGCACGCGGCTGTCGCGCGCCGCCAGCACCAGCGCCGACGCCGACTGGCCGTCGAACAGCGACATCTCGCCGACGCATTCGCCCGGGCCGAGCACGGCCTGGGGCGGCAGGTTGCGGTCGCTGAGATAGACGCGCAACTCGCCTTCGAGGATGACGTAAAGATGCTTGTTGGCGGCGCCGGGTTCGAGCAGGTGGTCGCCGCGCTCGAGCCTGCGCTCCTCGCAGCCGTCGAACAGGTATTCGATGCTCTCGAAACCGACGTTGGCGAACAGCTGCGTATGCCGCAGGTGTTCCCGTTTCAGGTCGTCCATCACTTCACCCATGCCCTCCACAGGGAGGACAATGATAGTTCACTTTCCCGGCGTCGGCTTGTCGTCCCAGGCATAGCCGAGCGCCGCAACTTCGGCGCGCATCAGCGCCATCGCCGCCGGCACCTGCTCGGGCGCGCCGCGCACGCCGAGTTCGATGTTGCGCCTTTGCTCCGCCGAACCGAGGAAGGGCAGGCTGAACACCTTGAGCCCGGGATACTCGGCCTCGATGCGGATCATCAGCGGCGTCAGCACGCTTTCCAGTCCTTCCCAGACCAGGATGGCCGCGTCTGCCGACGGCCGGCGGTTGAACAGGGAGGCGTACTGCGTATCCAGCACCCACTCGATCATCGGCCATGCCATCTGCGGAAAGCCGGGAACGAAATGGTGGTCGGCAAGGGAAAAGCCGGCGATGCGATTGACCGGGTTGGGAATGATGCGGCTGCCGGCGGGAAAGCGTCCCATGTCGAGCGCATAAGGCGTGACCTCGCGGCCGGTCTCGGCATAGCGTGCGCGTATCTCGCGTTCGGCATCCGGATGCAGGACCAGCCCGACCCCGGCGGCAGAGGCCGCCGCCTGCCGGGTGTGGTCGTCGGGCGTGTTGCCGATGCCGCCGCAGCTGAAGACGATGTCGCCGCCGGCGAGCGTGCGGCGCAGGGTGTCCGCCAGCCGGCCGCGATCGTCGCCGGCATACAGCGCCCAGTCGAGCTTGAGGCCGCGCGCGGCGAGGATGTCGACGATGCGGGCGAAGTGCTTGTCCTGGCGGCGGCCGAGGATGATCTCGTCGCCGATGATCAGCGCACCGATGCCCCTGGTTTCGGATGTCATAGCTCGATTCCCTGGTCCTGGCGCAGGCGGCGCAGGCTCGCCAGCCCGAGATGGACGAAGACCAGCGCGGCAAACGCCGGCGCCAGCAGATTGAACAGCGGCAGGTAGCCTGCGCCGGCGGTGACCAGTCCGGCCAGCCAGAAGCTGCGCCGGTTGTCGCCGACAATGCGCCGCAACTCGGCAGGCGTTGCATGGTCGGCCAGGGCATCGAAGCGAAAGGTGCGCTGGTTGAGCCAGGCGCCCCAAAACAGCGGCAGCACCAGCAGCATGCCGGGAATCAGGAGCAGCGGCAGCGATAGCAGCGCGCCGAGCAGGAAAATGCCACCCGCCGCAAGCGTATTGCCCAGGCTGGCCATGAAAGCGTTCTCGCCGTGCCGTCCCAACTCGGGATAGTCGCGCAGCGCCACCAGCCGGATCAGCAGCGGCAAGGCAAACACGGCGACAAGAGTCATCGCCGTCAGGTAAATCAGCGCCGCCAGCGCGGCCAGCAGCAGGAACACCGTCGCCCAGCGCGATACCCATTCCCAGCCGCTCCAGGGCAACTGCGGGACCAGCGGCGCCAGAAAGGCCTGGGCATCGGTCCAGAACGCGTAGCCCAGCAGCGCCCAGAGCAGCAGCGAGACCAGCGGCGGCCACAAGGCATGCCAGAGGACCTCGCCGCGGCGCAGATCGCGCAACGAACGGGAGAAGGCGGCGAGAAGTTCGGCCATGCGGTTTCGTCCGATCTCAGAAGCGTTCGCGACTATCCCACATTTTCTGCAGGCGCTTGACCGAGACCGGGGAGGAAGTCTTGAGTTCCTGGGCGAACAGGGCAACGCGCAGCTCTTCGAGCAGCCAGCGGAACTCGTCGAGAAAGGCATCCTGCGGCTGGCCCGACTTGAGCGTGGCATTGCGCTCGCGTTCCCAGGGTTTGCCCAGGGCCTGCCAGTCCGCCATCAGGCGCGCATCGCGCGCCGGGTCGTTTCGGGCCTTGTCCAGGCGCAGGGCGATGGCCTTGAGGTAGCGCGGATAGTGCTGCAGGCGCTCGATGGGCGTGGCGAGGATGAACTTCTTCGGCATCAGCCCGGCAAGCTGGGCAGCGATATCCGCCGCGGCCTGGGGGAAGGCCTTCTGCATCCCGGCGAGCTTTTTCGCCAGCGCCGCGTGCTCGGACAGGATCGTCCCGAGCAGGCGCAGGATTTCCTGCGCCACCAGCAGGATGCGGCCGCGCGCCGCGTCGCGTCGCGCCGCGAACGCCGACTCGTCATTAGGCAGCGGATCCATCAGGCAGGTGCGCTCCAGGGTGACGGCGACCAGTTGCTCGCGCAGTTCCTTCTCGGTGCCCAGCGAAATGAATTGCAGGGCGGTTTCGCGCAGGCCGGGCAGCTTTTCGATGGCCTTGACCTGGGCCGCGAGCTGCAGCGCGAACAGTCGGCCGAGGCCCTTGCGGTGTTCGCTACGCGCCTTGTCCTCGGTATCGAAGGCGGTGAGGCGCACGCTTTCGCCAAGGTCGACCAGGGCCGGGAATCCCACCGTTACCTGCCCGCGAAGCGGCTTCCCAGGTACGCAGGGCGAGCCGGCGCCGACCGTTATTTCCAGCAGTTCGGGCAGGGTGCCGAACTTCCACTCGGTGGCGCCGGCGCCTTCTTCCGCGACTTCATGCCTGATCTCGGCGGCGGCATAGGCCTGCTCGACGCGGTCGCGGAATTGCGCGCGCAGTTCGGCCAGGTTGCGGCTCATGGCCAGCGTACCGCCGTGCTCGTCGATCAGGCGGAAATTCATGAACAGGTGCGGGCGCAGTTCCCCCGTGCGGAAGGCGTCGAGCGGCAGCTTCTGCGCCATGTGCTCATCGGCGGCGCGGGTCAGTGCCCGCACCAGCGGCTCGTCGAGGTCGTGATCGGCAGCGCAGAAACCTTCGGCGAACTCGTCCAGCGGCTGCAGGCGATGGCGGTATTTCTGCTGCACGGTCTTCAGCAGCGCCACCACCTTTTCCTTGAGCAGGCCCGGCACCAGCCATTCGCAACGGTTGGCCGGCAGCTGGTTGAGCGCGGCCAGCGGCAGGGTAAGCGTCACGCCGTCGTCGGCGGCGCCGGGGTCGTGGTGGTAGGCCAGCCTGAAGCTCTGGCCGCGATGGACCAGTTGCGGCGGGAAGGCGTCGGTGGTGATGCCCGCCGCCTCGTGGCGCATCAGCTGCTCCTTTTCCAGGCAGAGCAGTTTCGGGTTCGCCGCCTCGGCTTCGCGCCGCCAATGGTCGAAGGCCGCCAGGGTGATGATGCCCTCGGGAATCCTGGCGTCGTAGAAAGCATGGATCAGTTCGTCATCCACCAGCACGTCGGGGCGACGCGACTTGTGCTCGAGGTTCTCGATCTCCTTCTTCAGCCTGGCGTTGTGCTGGAAGAAGCGCCATTTCTTCACCCAGTCCTCGCCGACCTGGCCTTCGACCAGGGCCTCGCGGATCAGGATCTCGCGCGCCAGCTTCGGATCCATCGGCCCGTAATGCACGCGCCGCTTCGCATGCAGCATCAGGCCGTGCAGGGTGACGCGCTCCCAGGCCACGACCTGGCCCGGACCCTTTTCCCAATGCGGCTCGAAGACATGGCGGCGGATCAGGTGGCCGCCCACCTGCTCCAGCCACTCCGGCTCGATTTTCGCGATGCAGCGGGCAAACAGGCGCGAGGTTTCGACCAGCTCGGCGGCGACGATCCAGCGTCCGGCCTTCTTCAGCAGGCTGGAGCCGGGGTGGATGTAGAAGCGGATGCCGCGCGCGCCGAGGTAGTTCCGGGTTTGGCTACCCTGTTCCTCGGCGATCAGGCCGATGTGGCCGAGCAGGCCGGTGAGCAGGGCCTTGTGGATGCTCTCGTAGCTCGCGGCGACCTGGTTCTCCTTCCAGCCGTGCTCGTGGCACAGGGTCATCAATTGGCCGTGGATGTCGCGCCATTCGCGCAGGCGCAGCCAGTTGAGGAAGTTGTGCCGGCACCACTGGCGCTGCTTGCTGCTGGTCTCGTGCTTCCAGACCTCGTCCGCCGCGCTCCACATCTTGAGGTAGGAAAGGAACTCCGACTTCTCGTCCTTCCACTTGGCATGGGCCTGGTCGGCGGAGCCGGCCGCCTCGGCGGGACGGTCGCGCGGATCCTGGGTGCCCAGCGCCGCGGCGATGATCAGCACCTCGCGCAAGGCATTGTGCTCGCGCGCGGCGAGGATCATGCGGCCGATCTTGGGATCGAGCGGGAGCTTTGCAAGCTCGCGGCCGATCTGGGTCAGTTCCTTGGTGGTTTCATCAAGCGCACCGAGTTCGGCCAACAGGTTATAGCCATCGGCGATCATGCGCGGCGCCGGCGCTTCGAGGAAGGGGAAATCCTCGACGTCCCCCAGGTGCAGCGACTTCATGCGCAGGATCACGCCGGCCAGGCTGGAACGCAGGATCTCCGGCTCGGTGTAGGGCGGACGCTTGTTGTAATCCTCTTCGTCGTAGAGCCTGAAGCAGACGCCGGCCGAGACGCGGCCGCAGCGGCCGGCGCGCTGGCTGGCCGCCGCGCGCGAGATCGGCTCGACCTGGAGCTGCTCGACCTTGTTGCGGTGGGAATAGCGCTTGACGCGGGCCAGGCCCGAGTCGATCACGTAGCGGATGCCGGGCACGGTCAGCGAGGTCTCGGCGACATTGGTCGCCAGCACCACGCGCCGGCCCTGATGCGCGGCAAAAACGCGACTCTGCTCGACCGCCGTCTGGCGCGCGAACAGCGGCAACACTTCAAGTCCCGGCGGGTGGTGTTTTCGCAGCGCCTCGGCCGCCTCGCGGATCTCGCGCTCGCCAGGGAGGAATACCAGCACGTCGCCGGGACCCGTGCGGTGGGCCTCGTCGACGGCATCGACGATGGCGTCGTTGAGGTCAGTGTCCTTCTTCTCATCGAAGGGGCGAAAGCGCGTCTCGATCGGGTAGAGCCGGCCCGAAACCTCGATCACCGGTGCGCCCTCGAAGTGCCTGGAGAATCGCTCGGCATCGAGCGTGGCCGAGGTGACAATGATCTTCAGGTCGCGTCGCTTCGGCAGGAGTTGCTTGAGATAGCCCAGCAGGAAGTCGATGTTCAGGCTGCGCTCGTGCGCCTCGTCGATCAGGATCGTGTCGTACTGGCGCAAGAGCGGATCGGTCTGGGTTTCGGCGAGCAGGATGCCATCGGTCATCAGCTTGATGTAGGACGACGGCGTGACCTTGTCGGTGAAGCGGATCTTGAAGCCGACATGGCGACCGAGTTCCGACTTCAGTTCCTGCGAGATCCGTGTCGCCGTCGCGCGCGCGGCGATGCGCCGCGGCTGAGTGTGGCCGATCAGGCCGTTCACGCCGCGGCCGATGTCGAGGCAGATCTTGGGCAGCTGCGTGGTCTTGCCCGACCCCGTCTCGCCGCAGATCACCACCACCTGGTGCTTCAGGATGGCCTCGGCGATTTCGGCGCGGCGCTGGTTGACCGGCAGCGCCTCGTCATAGACGATGACGGGGCGCGCCGCCCGCCTGGCCTCGGGGTCGAACTTCATTCCCGGAATCCGCGCCAGCCGTGATGGCTCCGCCTTGCGGCAAGCCACGCGAGGCTCCCGCCGGCACGCGCAAACGCTATCCAGTTCATTGTGGTGATTTTACGCTGCCGGTAGAATCGCGGCTTTGCCGCAGAGCCCTACGCCATCATGGCCGACGCCGAGAAAACGTCCAACTTCATCCGCAACATCATCGATGCCGACCTCAAGGCCGGCAAATATGCCGGCCGCCGCTGGTCGGGCCAACCCGGCCCGGCCGCACAACAGATAGTCGGCGCTGTGGACACGGCGAAGATCCGCACCCGTTTTCCGCCCGAGCCCAACGGCTACCTGCATTTCGGCCACGCCAAGTCGATCTGCCTCAACTTCGGCCTGGCGCGCGACTTCGGCGGCGCCTGCCACCTGCGCTTCGACGACACCAACCCGGAAAAGGAAGAGCAGGAGTACGTCGATTCCATCATCGACGCGGTGAAGTGGCTGGGCTGGGACTGGACCTTCGGCGACGAAACCAACCTCTACTACGCCTCGAACTACTTCCAGTGGATGTACGACTTCGCCGAGACCCTGATCCGTCATGGCGAAGCCTATGTCGATTCGCAGACTGCGGAAGAGATGCGTGCCAACCGCGGCACGCTGACCGAAGCGGGCAAGCCCTCGCCTTTCCGCAATCGCACGCCCGAGGAGAACCTCGAGCTGTTCCGCTCTATGCGCGCCGGCGAATTCGCCGACGGCGCCCATGTGCTGCGGGCGAAGATCGACATGGCCAGCGGCAACATCAACCTGCGCGACCCGGCGATCTACCGCATCCGCAAGGCCGCCCACCAGAACACCGGCGATGCCTGGTGCATCTACCCGATGTACACCTACGCCCACCCGATCGAGGACGCGCTGGAGAACATCACGCACTCCATCTGCACCCTCGAGTTCGAGGACCAGCGGCCCTTCTACGACTGGCTGTTGCAGAAGCTGGCCGAGCACGGCTGCGTGAACACGCCGCTGCCGCAGCAGATCGAGTTCGCGCGCCTCAACCTGACCTACGTCGTGCTCTCCAAGCGCAAGCTGATCCAACTGGTCGACGAGAAGCATGTCGCAGGCTGGGACGACCCGCGCCTGCCGACGCTGGTCGGCGCGCGCCGCCGCGGCTACACGGCCGAGGGCTTCCGCCGCTTCGCCGAGATGATCGGCGTCACCAAGTCCGACTCGCTGATCGACTACAGCGTGTTCGAGGAGTGCCAGCGCGACGTGCTCAACGACAGCGCGCCGCGCCGCACCGCCGTGCTTGACCCGCTCAAGCTCGTCATCGACAACTATCCCGAGGGCCGGGACGAACTGTGCGAGGCGCCCAACCATCCGCAGAAGCCCGACTGGGGCAAGCGCAGCGTGCCCTTCTCGAAGGAGCTCTGGATCGAGCGCGAGGACTTCGTCGAGGTCCCGCCCAAGGGCTATTTCCGCCTCTTCCCGGGTAACAAGGTGCGCCTGCGCTACGGCTTCGTCATCGAATGCACGGGCTGCGAGAAGGATGCCGCCGGCAATATCGTCGCCGTGCATTGCAACCATTTCGCCGACTCCAAGTCGGGGACGCCGGGCGCCGATACCTACAAGGTCAAGGGCAACATCCACTGGGTTTCGGCACGGCATTCCTACGCCGCCCCGGTGCGACTTTACGACCGGCTGTTCAAGGTGCCCGATCCGGGTGCCGAGCGCGATTTCCTCGAGGACATCAACCCGGCGTCGGTGCAGACCATCGAGGCCCAGCTCGAACCCTCGCTCCGGGAAGCGGCTCCCGAGGACCGCTTCCAGTTCGAACGCCATGGCTACTTCGTCGCCGATCGCGTCGACTCGCAGCCTGGTGCCCCGGTGTTCAACCGCGCGGTGACGCTCAAGGATTCCTGGGCAAAGGCTGCGCTCCCGGCTTCGAAAATCGCCAGCAAAACGTGAAGCGCCCCACCCTCGCTTCCTCATGAGCAGGCAAATTCGGCCCGCCCCCCTTCCCGCTGCGCGGCCCACGGCTGGCTTTGCACAGCCAGCCGGCTGCGGCGGCGCGCCGCCGGCGGCGACGATGCCCGCCACGCCCC
>JALHNN010000087.1 GCA_022843505.1 Sulfuritalea sp. | reverse complement strand
GACGCGGTTCAAGGCACCTTCGAGTTCGCGAACGTTGGAGCGAAGATTCTTGGCGATCAGGAACGAAACTTCGTCCGAGATCTCGATTCGCTCGGCTTCAGCCTTCTTTTTCAGGATCGCAATCCGCATTTCGAGTTCGGGCGGCTCGATGGCGACCGTCAGTCCCCAGTCGAAACGCGATACCAGGCGCTCTTCCAGTCCCTGAACATCCTTCGGATAGGTGTCGCAGGTGATGATGATCTGCTTCTTTGCCTCCACCAGCGCATTGAAGGCATAGAAGAATTCTTCCTGGGTCCGGTCCTTGCGGTTGAAGAACTGGATATCGTCGATCAGCAGCAGGTCAAGGGAACGGTAGTACTGCTTGAAGGCTTCGCGTGCATTCTGCTGGAAGGCCTTGACCATGTCCGAGTAGAAATCCTCGGCATGGACATAGCGTACCTGCATGGTCGGGTTGTTGCCGAAGATTGCGTTTCCGATGGCATGGATCAGATGGGTCTTGCCCAGGCCCACGCCTCCATATATGAACAAAGGATTGTAGGAGACGCCGGGATTCATCGCCACCTGCTGCGCGGCGGCGCGCGCCAGGTCGTTGGCGCGACCGGTGACGAGGTGGTCGAAGGTGAATTCGGCGTTGAGGCGGGTTTTTTCGTAGGCGGGATCGGAACTGCGGCCGTTCTTCCTCGGCTCGATCGGGATTTCAGCGGGAGCGCTCGTCACCTCGTCGGGGATAGCGGTGGGTGTTTCTCGTGCCGATTCGGCGACTCCGAGGACTATGCTCACAGGCGCGGCAAAGTATTCCTTGCCGAGGGCTTCGATCTGGTTGAGATAGCGCTCGCGAACCCACTGCATGACAAAACGGTTGGGTGCAACCAGCCTGAATTGGCCTTCTGCCGTGCCATCGCGCTCGAGTTGCAGGCCCTTGATCCAAGTGTTGAACTGCTGGGCAGGAAGTTCCCGCTCGAAGCGATTCAGGCAAGCGGACCAAAACTCATTCATGGGCGGTGTGCGGATGTTTGCTGCGGGTACAGGGAATATCGGGTTTGTTGTTGTTATTGACGCGGACTGTCGGAATCCGGGCTGCCGGGAATTCTAACGCTTCCGGCAAAAGTTATCCACAGCCGGAAAACCTCCAATCTTGACAAAACCGGCGTAACCGGTTGTAATCTGCGGTTTTTCTTGAAGCAGGGGAAATTGTCATGAAACGCACCTATCAGCCATCGGTCGTGCGCCGCAAGCGCACTCACGGTTTTCTCGTACGCATGCGTACCCGTGGCGGTCGTGCCGTGATTCGTGCGCGTCGTGCCAAAGGCCGTCATCGCCTCGGCGTCTAAGCCGCGAGCCCTATTTCACAGGGATCGTCGCCTGCATAAGCCGAGCGAATTCGCGGCTGTTCTTTCGGCGCGCAGGGTTTTTCGCGGCGACAGTTTCGACCTGCATTTCCTCGAAGCCCAGAATCAGGGGCAGGCAAGGCTGGGCCTGATCGTGCCCAAGCGCATGGCGCGAGCCGCTTCGCTGCGCAATTCCATCAAACGCCAGGGCAGGGAAGCGTTTCGCCTGTCCGGCGCACGCAGTCTCCCTTGCGACCTCGTGTTGCGGCTGAAGCGCCCCGTCTCCGACCGGCAGACGGAACGCGGGCAGCAACTCAGGTCATGGCGCGGTGAGATCGAAGCGCTCCTGGACAGGCTGGCGAAGCGTGCAGCATGAGAGCAGCGGGTGTGCAACTGCTGGTCTGGCTGATCCGCGGCTATCAACTGGCGGTCAGTCCCTGGCTGGGAAATCGCTGCCGGTTCTTTCCGAGCTGTTCCGATTTCACGATGGAAGCCCTGCAAAAGCATGGCCTGTTCAAAGGCTGCTGGCTTGGGCTGCGCCGGGTGGGTCGATGCCACCCCTGGCATCCGGGCGGGTATGATCCGGTTCCCTGAGCGGGTGTTGGCGAGCCGGGGTTCGGGTGTTGTAGCCGGCACCCTGAGCCTTGCCGATTCACTTCCCAAGATGTATTTCTGCCGAGACAGTAATGGATAACCGACGATTGATGCTGCTACTGGTGTTCAGCTTTTCGCTGATCATGTTGTGGGACGCGTGGCAGCGACAGAGCATGCCGAAGGCACCGGTGGTGGCAGCGGCTGGCGAGAACAAGGCGGCGGTCGCGCCGGCCGGCCAGGGCGATGCCTCCGTGCCGATACCTTCCGCGCCCATTGGCAGCGCAGCTCCGCTGCCGGTCGCGGGCACAGCGGCGCTGCCCGGCGGGGTAACGGCCAAGATACGTACCGATCTGTACCTGGCGGAGATTTCATCGCGCGGCGGCGACATTGTCAGCCTGGAACTGGTTCGCCATGCCGATACCGAAGACAAGTCCAAGCACTTCCGGCTCTTCGACAGCGGCACGAAGCACATCTATCAGGCCCAGTCGGGCCTGATCGGCGAGGGTTTGCCGAATCACAAGTCGGAATGGAAGCTGGTCGGTGGCGAACACACGCTCAAGGAAGGGCAGGACTCGCTCGAGTTGCGGCTTGAGGCGGTTGCGGGCGATGGGTCCAAGGTCGTCAAGACCTATGTCTTCCAGCGCGGCAGCTATCAGATCGGGGTGCGGCACGAAGGCGCCAGGCCCGGCGCCCATGCCTATTACCAGATAACGCGTGACGGCAAGCCGGCCGAGGGCCAGGACAACTCGATGATGATGGGGGTGGTCACCTTCACCGGGCCCGCCGTCTACACCGAAGCCGAGAAGTTTCAGAAGGTCGAGTTCGCCGATATCCAGAAGGGCAAGGCCAAGTTTGCCCAGAAAGGCGACAACGGCTGGCTGGCGATGGTGCAGCACTATTTTGTGTCGGCGTGGTTGCCTGCCGCAGGCACGCCACGCGAATACTACATGCGCAAGGTTGGCGAGGATCTGTATTCGGCGGGAGTGATCCTCCCCGTGGCCGCCGAAGGCAGGAGTTCGATCGCCTTGTATGCCGGCCCGCAGGAGCAGGACAAGCTGGAAAAGATCGCCCCCGGACTCGAACTGGTTGTGGATTATGGCTGGTTGACCGTGATCGCGGCTCCGTTGTTCTGGGTGCTGGCCGCGATCTACAAACTGGTGGGTAACTGGGGCTGGGCCATCATTGGCCTGACGATGCTGCTCAAGCTGGCGTTCTTCCCGCTCTCCGCCGCCAGTTACAAGTCGATGGCCAAGATGCGCGTGCTGACGCCCAAGCTGTTGAAGCTGAAGGAAACCTATGGCGACGACAAGCAGCGCCTGAACCAGGAAATGATGGCGCTGTACAAGAAGGAGAAGGTGAACCCGCTTGGTGGCTGCCTCCCGGTGCTGGTACAGATTCCAGTGTTCATCGCACTTTACTGGGTGCTGCTGGGCACCGTCGAGATGCGCAACGCGCCCTGGTTGGGCTGGATCACCGACCTCTCGGTCAAGGATCCCTATTACGTGCTGCCGCTGATCATGGGCGCGACGATGTTCATCCAGACCAAGCTCAACCCGACGCCGCCGGACCCGATCCAAGCCAAGGTAATGCTCTACATGCCGGTCGTGTTCACGTTCATGTTCCTCTGGTTTCCCGCCGGCCTGGTGCTGTACTGGACGGTCAACAACATCCTTTCCATCGCCCAGCAATGGCAGATCACTCGCGTGATCGAGGCGGGCGAGGGCAAGTAGGCGCGCCGGACGCGCCGGGCCGATGGCGGCTGGCGAGGACAGGATTGCGGCGATCGCGACGCCGCCGGGTCGTGGCGGCATCGGGGTGGTGCGTGTTTCCGGTGCGGGGCTGGCCGGGTTTGCCCGGGCCCTGACCGGGCGCGAGCCGTTGCCGCGGCGCGCCACGCTGAGCGATTTCCATGCCGCCGACGGCAGCACGCTGGATCGCGGCATTCTTCTGTTCTTTCCCGCGCCGCATTCCTTCACCGGCGAGGATGTGCTCGAACTGCAAGGGCATGGCGGACCGGTGGTGATGCAGATGCTGTTGGGGCGCTGCATCGAGTTGGGAGCGCGGGTGGCCGCGCCGGGCGAGTTTTCGCGGCGGGCCTTTCTCAACGACAAGCTTGACCTGGTTCAGGCCGAGGCGGTCGCCGACTTGATAGAAGCGGAGACCGCGGCGGCGGCGCGCAGCGCCGTGCGCTCGCTGTCGGGCGAGTTTTCGCGGGAGGTCCATGCGCTTGTGGCACGGCTGGTCGATTTGCGCATGCGCGTCGAGGCGGCGCTGGACTTTCCCGAGGAAGAGATCGATGTCATGGGCGAAGGCGACGTCGCGCGGCGTCTGGTCGCCTGGCGCGCCGATCTCGGCGCGCTGCTCGGACGGGCGCGGGCGGGAAGCATGCTGCGCTCCGGCTTGCACCTGGTTCTGGCCGGTTTGCCGAACGTGGGCAAGTCTTCATTGCTCAACCGGCTGGCCGGCGAGGAGCGGGCGATCGTCACCGATGTCGCCGGCACCACCCGGGATGTCCTGCGCGAGACGATCCAGCTCGATGGCATACCGATGCACGTGATCGATACCGCCGGCCTGCGCCAGACCGATGATCCGGTGGAACGCATCGGCGTCGAGCGGGCGTGGCGGGAAATCGGGCGCGCCGACGTGGTCCTGCAGCTGGTCGATGCGCGTAGCGGCGAAACGGCCGGGGATCGGGAAATTGCGACGGGCCTGCCGGTCGGGGTGGAGCGCATCGTGCTCGAGAACAAGTGCGATCTTGCGGGTCTCGCCGCCGAGCGCCGCGAGCACGACGGCCAGGTCAGCCTGCGGCTGTCGGCGGTGACCGGTGAGGGCATCGGATTGCTGCACGACGAGCTGTTGCGCGTGGCGGGGTGGCGCGGGCATGGCGAGGACGTGGTGCTCGCACGGGAGCGTCATCTAGAGGCGCTGGCGATCGCCAATGAAAAGTCGGCGCTGGCGGTACGGCGGATTGGCGAGGTCGAGCTCTGCGCGGAGGAACTGAGGCAGACCCAGGAGGCCCTGGCGCGGATCACCGGAGAATTTACCGCGGACGATCTGCTCGGGGAAATCTTCTCCCGCTTCTGCATCGGCAAGTAGGCCCGCCAGGTGGGGGAATTCGACCTGCTGTTGCTGCTGCTGGCGGCGCTCTTCGCCGGGTTCATCGATGCCGTTGCCGGCGGCGGCGGCCTGATCCAGGTTCCGACGCTGCTGGTGGCCCTGCCTGGAGAGTCGCCGGCGACGGTGTTCGGCACCAACAAGCTGTCAAGCATTTTTGGCACCGCAAACGCCGCCCTGCGTTATGCGAGAAGAATTGCCTTGCCCTGGGGCGTGGCCCTGCCGGCAGCCGGGGCGGCGTTCGTGTTTTCATTTGCCGGCGCGGCGGCCGTGTCCTGGTTGCCCAGGGACGTGGTCCGGCCTCTGGTGCTGGGCCTGTTGGTGCTGGTCCTGGTCTATACCGTGGCCCGGCCGGGGTTTGGTGCCATCGGTGGAACGCGCCTGGCAAGGCCAAGGGAATGGCGCCTGGCGCTGGTGGCCGGGGCCGTGCTGGGTTTCTACGATGGGTTTTTCGGGCCCGGCGCTGGCAGCTTCATGATCTTCGCCTTCGTGCGCTGGTTCCGGCTGGATTTCCTGCATGCATCGGGTGCGGCGAAGTTCGTCAATCTTGCGACCAATGGCGCCGCGCTTGCCTACTTTGCTCCCAGCGGCCACGTGCTGTGGGGCATCGGCCTGGGTATGGCCGTCTTCAACATCCTCGGGGCAATCCTTGGTGCGCGGCTTGCGCTCAGGCACGGCAGCAGCTTCGTGCGGGTCAGTTTCGTGATTGTCGCCGCCCTGCTGATACTCCGCCTGGGCTACGATACGTTTTCCTGAGGCGGCGGCCTTTCCGGACGGTGGTCGTCGGTTTGCGCGCAAAGCGGTTACCGCGGTTCGGGTGCGAGTGTTGCAACTGCCGGCTAATTTGTGTATACAGTATACTGCGATGGAAGGCGGGGCGGAGCAGGTGTCGGCTGTCCCGGAAGACCCATTAAATGGGCGGAGAGGAGGGCGTTGCTGCATCGATCCGGTGTCCGCGGATCCGATCGGTGGGCCTTGAAGGCTTTGACGAGAACGGGCACATGGATCTGCAGATAGCGCTGTTGCTGGGGCAGGACGGGATAACCAATGGCGCGATCTATGCGTTGCTGTCACTTGCGCTGGTGCTGGTCTTCGCTGTCACGCGGGTCATTTTCATTCCCCAGGGCGAGTTCGTCGCTTTCGGCGCGCTCACCTTGGCGAGCTTTCAGGCAGGCAAGGTTCCGGGCACGCTATGGCTGTTGATCGGCGCCGGCGTTGCGGTTGCCGTGGTGGATCTCTTGGGCGCATTGCAGAGCGCCGGCCAACGGCGCCGGCTATCCAGCATCGTCGGCTGGAACCTGGTCTATCCCGCCGCACTGGGAATCCTGATTCACTTCACCCGGCCCGGCGAGCTGCCGCTCGCGGCACAGGTGATACTTGCGCTGGCGCTGGTGGTGCCGCTGGGACCCATGACCTATCGGCTGGCCTTCCAGCCGCTGGCCGAAGCCAGCGTGCTGGTGCTGCTGATCGTTGCCGTTGGAGTCCATTTCGCCCTGGTCGGGCTCGGGCTGCTGTTCTTTGGCGCGGAGGGTTCGCGCACGCCGCCGTTCTCGGACGGCAGCCTGACGCTCGGACCATTGACGGTCGGCGCGCAGACCCTCTGGGTGCTCGGTTCCAGCCTGGTCCTGATCGTCGTGCTGGCGTTCTTCTTCGAGCGAACGATCTACGGCAAGGCGCTGCGCGCCACGGCGATGAACCGGACCGGGGCGCGGTTGATGGGGATTTCGACCGTCATGGCGGGCAAGCTTTCCTTTCTTCTGGCCAGCCTGATCGGCGCATTTTCCGGCATCCTGATCGCCCCGATCACCACAGTATATTATGACACCGGGTTTTTGATCGGACTCAAGGGTTTTGTCGGTGCGATCGTCGGCGCCCTGTCCAGCTATCCGATGGCCGCGCTCGGCGCCCTGCTGGTCGGATTGCTCGAGTCCTTCTCCTCCTTCTGGGCTTCGGCTTTCAAGGAGGTGATCGTTTTTACGCTGATCATTCCGGTGCTGGTCTGGCTATCGCTGACGACCCGCCATGTCGAGGAGGAGGAATGATGTCGCCGCGGCTGATGCTTGCCGGGTTCATCCTGTTTCTTCTAGTCGCGCCGCACTTCGTTTCTGAGTTCCATGTCACCCTGCTGAACTACATCGGCCTGTACTCGGTGGTGGCGATCGGCCTGGTCCTGCTCACCGGCGTGGGCGGCCTGATGTCCTTTGGGCAGGCCGCTTTCGTTGGTTTGGGCGGCTACGCGACCGCGTACCTGACGACGGCGAGCAGCCTACCCGGCTGGATCGCATTCCTCGGTGGATCGCCTTGGCTGGGCTTGGTGGCGGGTGTCGTTCTGACTACGGTCGTGGCCCTGCTGCTTGGCCTGTTGACCCTGCGCCTGTCGGGCCACTACCTGCCGCTAGGCACGATCGCGTGGAGCATCAGCCTTTATTTCCTGTTCGGCAATCTTGAGTTTCTGGGCGGGCATACCGGGATTGCCGGGATTCCGGCGCTCGCCGTCTTCGGCATTTCGATGAAGGACGGCCGCAGCTTCTTCTATCTGATCTGGGGGGTGGTGCTGCTGACCGCCTGGCTCACGATCAACCTGCTCGATTCGCGCGAGGGCCGTGCCATCAGGGCATTGAAGGGCGGGGTGGTGATGGCGGAAGCCATGGGCGTTGATACGGCGCGTTCGAAGGTGGTGATCTTTCTCATCGCCGCCTTGTTCGGTTGCGTCTCGGGCTGGCTCTACGCCCACCTCCAGCGTTTCGTCAATCCGACGCCATTCAGCCTGAACATGAGTATCGAATACCTGTTCATGGCCGTTCTGGGTGGTGCTGCCCACGTCTGGGGCGCGGTGCTCGGCGCCGGGGTCATAACCGTCCTGAAACAGTGGTTGCAGGACTGGTTGCCCCGGCTGCTCGGCGCTTCGGGCAACTTCGAAATGATCGTGTTCGGCGTGCTGATGATCTTCGTGCTGCAGCGGGCGCGTGACGGGTTGTGGCCCATCCTAGCGCGGCTGGTTCCGCAGCAGGCAAAGGCACGGGCGGTGCCGGTCGGCGAACCATTGGTGCGAAAAGCCCAGCCCGCGGCGGGTCAGGTGCTGCTCGAGACGCGCCACGTAGTGAAGCGCTTTGGCGGGCTGGTGGCAAACAACGACATGAACCTGACGGTCAAGTCAGGCGAGATCATGGCCCTGATCGGCCCCAATGGAGCCGGCAAGTCGACCATGTTCAACTGCGTTTCGGGGGTCGACCGCGCAAGCGAAGGCGAGGTGCTGTTTCTCGGCCGTCCGGTGACAGCGCTTGATTCGCGGGATATCGCCAGGCTGGGGATGAGCCGCACCTTCCAGCACGTACGGCTGCTGCCGACCATGACGGTGCTGGAAAATGCGGCGATCGGCGCCCACCTG
>JALHNN010000086.1 GCA_022843505.1 Sulfuritalea sp. | reverse complement strand
CGTCGTCCCCTCGCACCTGCTCGATGCCCGCCTGTTCGATTTCGTCGGGCTGGAAGCCACCGGCACGCCCGACCCGGAAGGCGACGTCGCCTTCGACCCGCAGGCCCTGCCGCTGGCGCCGCAAGCCATCGACTTCATGGAGCTCGACGACTGATGGATGCCCGCCAGCTACCTGCCCGCCATGGTGCCCTCTGGCTGCTGGGCGGCTTCGCCCTGTTCCGCCGCCACCCGCCGATGATGACGGCACTGACCTTCGGTTACCTGCTGACGGTGATCGTGGTCAACCTGGTGCCCAAGATCGGACCCTTCATCCTTCCGCTGCTGTTGCCGACGCTGACCGTGATGCTGGCCAACGGCTGCCGTGCCGTCGAGCAGGGCAAGCCCTTCAGCAGCGAAATCATCGGTGCCGGGATCGGCGCACAGCGCGCCGGCCTGGCGCGGCTCGGCGGTCTGCACCTGCTGGGTTCCAGCCTGCTGGTGATCGGCGCCTCCTTCCTCGGCGACCCGGTCAACCTCAATGACGGCATCGACCCCGAGGAACTCGCCGCGCTGTCCACCGACATGGCCATCCTGCTGGTGCTGGCATCGCCCATGCTGATGGCCTTCTGGTTCGCGCCCTTGCTCACCGCCTGGGACGGCATCGGCGCGGCAAAGTCGCTGTTCTTCAGCTTCGTCGCCAGCTGGCGCAACTGGCGGGCCTTCGCCGCCTACGGCATCGCGCTGATCCTGGTCGGCGCCGTGATTCCCGGCGTGATCCTGATCATCGCCGGGCAGATCTCCCAATCCCTGCTGACGGTACTCAACACCGCCCTGCGCATGTTGCTGATTTTCGTGCTGGCGCCGACCATGGTGGCCAGCGTCTATCTTTCCTACCGCGACGTTTTCGCCGCGCCGCCGGCACCGGTGCCGGGGCCGGAGCCCAGCGAAACCGATGAGTGATCCGGGCACGCTGCCGCTCGGCCTCTTCGGCGGCACCTTTGACCCGCCCCACATCGGCCACCTGCGCCTGGCCATCGAGGCGCGCGAAGCGCTGGGGCTCGCCGAAGTCTGCCTGATCCCCGCCGGCAATCCGCCGCTGCGCGACGCGCCGCGGGCCGCCGCCGAACACCGGCTAGCCATGGTGGAGCGGGCGATCGCCGGCCTGGCCGGATTCGGCGTCGATCCCGGCGAGGTCGCGGCGGCGGCGCAACCCAGCTACACCGTCGCCACGCTGGAGCGCCAGCGCCGGCTGCACAGCCCCGCGCGACCGCTGGTGCTGCTGCTGGGGGCGGACGCCTTTTCGCGCCTGGAGGCCTGGCAGCGCTGGCGCGAACTGTTCGCCCTGGCGCACATCGCCGTGGCGACGCGGCCGGGCCACGATCTGGCCAAACTGCAAGACACCCCGAAAGTCGGCGCTACAGGTACGGCGCTGGCCGCCGAGTTCCGCGCCCGCCAGGGCAGTGCCGCCGATATCGCCGCCGCGCCCGCCGGCCGCATCGTCCCCTTCGCCATCACCGCGCTGGAAATCTCCGCCACGGCCATCCGCGAGCGTCTGGCGCGCGGCGCCTGCGTGCGCCATCTGGTTCCCGACGCCGTTCTCGACTATATTGACTCGCACCCGATCTACCGGACACCGCATGGACATTAGAAAACTGCAGAAACTCGCCATCGCCGCCCTGGAGGATATCAAGGCCAAGGACATCGAGGTGATCAACACCACCAAGATCTCGGCGATGTTCGACCGCGTCATCATCGCCACGGGCGACTCCAACCGCCAGGTCAAGGCGCTCGCCAAGAGCGTCCATGACAAGGTCCGGGAGGCCGGCGGCACGGTCATCGGCATCGAGGGCGAGGACGCCGGCGAATGGGTGCTGGTCGACCTCGGCGACATCGTCGTGCATGTCATGCAACCTGCCGTGCGCACCTACTACAACCTCGAGGAACTCTGGAAGGTCACACCCAAGCGGACCCGCAAGAAGTCCGCGGCGGACAGCGACGGGGAATGAGGTTGATCGTCGCGGCGGTCGCGGCCCGTCCGCCCGACTGGGTGGTGGCCGGCTGGAATGATTACGCCAGACGCATGCCGCGCGAGCTGCCGCTGGAGTTGCTGGAAATCCGCCCCGAACCGCGCACCACGGGCAAGACGCCCGAAGCGATGATGGCGCTGGAGGCCGGGCGCATCGATGCCCGCCTGCCCGCCGGCTGCCGCCGCGTCGCCCTCGACGAGTGCGGCGACGCGCTGACCACGCGCCAGCTGGCGGGCCGCCTGGAGAAATGGATGGCCGGCGGCAGCGACGTGGCCTTCATCATCGGCGGCCCCGACGGACTGGACCCGCGCATCCTCGAGAGTGCCGCCGAAACCCTGCGCCTGTCGAGCCTGACGCTGCCCCACGCCCTGGTGCGCGTGGTGCTCGCCGAAGCCCTGTATCGCGCCGCCAGCGTGACAAAGGGCCACCCCTACCACCGCGACTGAAGCTATGCTCCGGCCCCGACATAACGCCCATGACTTCAGCAGCCACCCTCGCACAATGAAACGTCCGCACTCTTGCTCAGCCGTGGGCGAGCAAACTCGACCCGCCCCCCTTCCCGCTGTGCGGCCCACGGCTGGCTTTGCACAGCCAGCCGGCTGCGGCGGCGCGACGCATGCGTCGCGAATTCCCGCCTCGCCCCCTCGCGGGGGGTTCCCAATCGGCTCGCTGCGCTCGATATCACCAGCGGCCCATTCCGTCGATTCACGCTAACAACCGCCCTGCCCATGATGGACCCGCGCATCTACCTCGCTTCGCGCAGCCCGCGCCGCCGCGAACTGCTGACCCAGATCGGCGTGCGCTTCGACCTGCTGCTGTTTCGCAGCGATCCGCGCGAGGACCGCGAGGTCAGCGAAGACTGCCTGCCCGGCGAAGCGCCGGACGCCTACGTGGTGCGCGTGGCGCGCGCCAAGGCGCGTTTCGGTGCCGACCTGCTGAAACGCCGGCCGCTGGTGGTGCATCCGGTGCTGGCGGCCGACACCACGCTCGACGTCGACGGCGAGATCATCGCCAAGCCGAGCGACGCGGAACACGCCGAGGCCATCCTGGCGCGCCTGTCGGGGCGCAGCCACCAGGTGCTGACGGCGATCGCCATGGCCCGCGGCGACCGCCTCGAGCACCGCCTCTCGGTCAGCGAGGTGCGCTTCCGCAGGCTGACCGCCGAGGAAATCCGGCGCTACGTGCAAAGCGGTGACCCGATGGACAAGGCCGGCGCCTACGGCATCCAGGGTCGCGCGGCGGTCTTCGTCGAGGAGATCCACGGCTCGCATTCGGGCATCGTCGGCCTGCCCCTGTGCGAAACCGCCCTCTTGCTGCGAGAATTCGGCTATCCGATATAGCCTTACGCCCACGCGATGACCAACGAGCAGTTCCTGATCAACTTCACGCCGCAGGAGACGCGTGTCGCCCTGCTGCAGCAGGGGGTGGTGCAGGAACTTCACGTCGAGCGCACCAATGGCCGCGGCATCGTCGGCAACGTCTACCTCGGGCGCGTGGTACGGGTGCTGCCCGGCATGCAGTCGGCCTTCATCGAGATCGGCCTCGAGCGCACTGCCTTCCTCCACGTCGCCGACATCTGGAGCGAACGTCCCGCGGGCAACGGCCACGGCAGCCACGAAAGCCGGCCCATCGAGCGCATCCTCAGCGAGGGGCAGTCGATCATGGTGCAGGTGCAGAAGGATCCCCTCGGCACCAAGGGGGCCCGCCTGACGACGCAAGTATCCATCGCCGGCCGCCTGCTGGTGCACCTGCCGCAGGACAGCCACATCGGCATCTCCCAACGCATCGCGGAGGAAGCCGAGCGCGAGAACCTGCGCGCCCGCATCACCGGGCTGCTGCCGCCCGACCAGCCCGGCGGCTACATCCTGCGCACCGTCGCCGCCGATGCCAGCGACGAGGAACTGGCCGCCGACATCGCCTACCTGCGGCGCATCTGGCAGGAGATACAAACGCGCTGCGTCGGCGCCCTGCCACCGTTGCTTCTGCACCACGACCTGACGCTGGCGCAGCGCGTGCTGCGCGACCTGGTGACCGGCGACACCAGCGCCGTGATCATCGACTCGCGCGAGAACTTCCAGAAGCTGCAGGTATTCGCCCAGGAATACGTGCCCCAGGTCAGCGACCGGCTCGTGCATTACACCGGCGAGCGGCCGCTGTTCGACCTGCACGGCGTCGAAGACGAGATCCAGAAGGCGCTGGCGCGCCGCGTCGATCTCAAGTCCGGCGGCTACCTGATCTTCGACCAGACCGAGGCCATGACCACGGTCGATGTCAACACCGGCGGCTATGTCGGCTCGCGCAACTTCGACGACACCATCTTCAAGACCAACCTCGAGGCGGCGCAGACCATCGCCCGCCAGCTGCGCCTGCGCAACCTCGGCGGCATCATCATCGCCGACTTCATCGACATGGAGGACGAGGAGCACAAGGCGGCGGTGCTGGCCGAGTTCAACAAGGCGCTGGCGAAGGACCACACGCGCATCACGGTGTCGGGCTTCACCCAGCTCGGCCTGGTCGAGATGACCCGCAAGCGCACGCGCGAGAGCCTCGCCCACGTGCTCTGCGAGCCCTGCCCGACCTGCGGCGGGCGCGGCGAGGTGAAGACCGCCCAGACCGTCTGCTACGAAATCCTGCGCGAGCTGTTGCGCGAGGCGCGGCAATTCACCGCGCGCGAGATGCGGGTGCTGGCCGCGCCCGTGGTGATCGACCTGTTCCACGACGAGGAGTCGCAGGCCCTGGCCATGCTGTCGGAATTCGTCGGCATGCCGATCTCGCTGCACGCCGAAAGCGGCTATACGCAGGAGCAGTTCGACATCGTCCTGATGTAGCAGCCCTCAGAGCCTCTCAGCGCGCCGGGTAGTTGGGCAGGACAGGCGCCAGCGGCAAGGTCGGCGGCACCGGCCCGCGCGGTGCGACGGCCGTCCGTGCGGCAGGGTTGGGCAGGGTGCCGAACACCGCCGCCCACAGCTCGATGGCCCGCGCCGGCTCCACCGGAATCGGCTCCGGCGGCAGCCAGATCTCGTTCTGGTTGGTCCAGGCGACGGCGACCGCATAGGCGGTGCGCCAGTTGGCCAGCACCTTGTTGACGATCTCCTCGCGCGACGCGGTCTGCATGGCGCAGACCGGGGCCTCGTTCTCCGCCTCGATCTGCATCGCGCGATTCATCTCGTTGAGCTCGCGCAGGGCCTCGCAGCCTTCGCGTATGTCCAGCGCCGTCATCGCCGCCGTGACGCCGGCGCCGACATAGGGAATCGCCACCGCCGGCATCCCGGCGACGTGGCGCGAAACGTTGCGGTAGGTGCGCCGCGCCAGCTGCCCGGAGAACCGGCGCGCCGCAGCCTGGGACGAGGCCAGCGCCTGTTTCAGGCGCGCATTGCCGGCGGTCAGTTCCTTGTTGGCCTTTTCCAGTTCGCGCTGGGCGGTTTCCAGTTCGGTGTACCTTTCCTCCATGGCGAGCAGCGCGGCCCGGGCATTGGCCAGATTCTCGCCACCGTCCGGCGCCTGCGCCCGCACCGTGGCGGCGGAAAGCGTCGCGGCAAGGACGAGGAAACGGAGCGCGCCGCCGCCGGTCATGTCACGTCCCTGGCGCGTGCCCAGCGCAGCCACTTCAAGATAGCGGCATACAGCGCCTCCGACACCACGGGCTTGCCGATGTGGTCGCTCATGCCGGCCTGCAGGCACAGCTCGCGATCCTCGTTGAAGGCATTGGCGGTCATGGCGATGATCGGCAGGCGCTCGAATCCGGACTGGCGGCGGATTTCACGCGCCGCATCGAGCCCGTTCAGCTGCGGCATCTGCACGTCCATCAGCACCAGGTCGTAGGCCCCGGCCAGGACCATGTCGACGGCCTGGCGGCCATCGACCGCGAGCTCGGCGAACAGGCCGACGCCCTCGAGCAGAAACACGGCGACCTCCTGGTTCACCGGGTCATCCTCGGCGACCAGCACCCGGCAGCCCGCGAACTCCTGCGCCAGCAGCACCGCCGAGGCCTCCTGCGGCGCGCCGGATTCCTCCCCACCGGCCGCGGTGGCGCGGCGCAGGCGCAGGGTCGCCCAGAATCGGCTGCCGACCCCGGGCTCGCTGTCGACGCCGACATCGCCACCCATCAGGCGCGCGATGCGCAGCGAGATGATGAGCCCCAGGCCGGTGCCGCCGTGGCGCCGCGTCGAGGAATCATCGGCCTGGCTGAAGGGCCGGAACAGGCGCTCCCGCTGCTCCGGGCCGATGCCGATGCCCTGGTCGCTGACCTCGAGGCGCAGCAGCACGCTGGCGCCGTCCTCTCCCGCCAGCGTGGCGCCGACCCGTATTTCGCCGCGCTCGGAAAACTTGATCGCATTGCCGAGGAAGTTCAGCAGCACCTGGCGCACGCGCAGGGCATCGCCGCAGAGGATTTCGGGCAGTTCCGGCGCGATCTCGAAGCACAGCGCCAGCCCCTTGGCTCGCGCCGCGTCCTCCTGCATGCGCAGGGTTTCGTCGAACAGCTCGGGAAGGGAGAAGTTGCGCTCCTCCAGCGTCATGCGATCGGCCTCGATCTTGGAGATGTCGAGGATGTCGTTGATCACCGCCAGCAGGTGGCGCGAGGCGCCCTGGCTCTTGTTGAGCTGGTCGATCTGGCGTTCGTCCACCGCCGAGCGCAAGGCCAGCGCGGTCATGCCCATGATGCCGTTGAGCGGGGTGCGCAGCTCGTGGCTCATGTTGGCGAGGAACACGCTCTTGGCCCGATTCGCCGCTTCGGCGGCATCGCGCGCCTGGGCCAGTTCGGCGGTGCGCGAGTAGACGATCTCCTCGAGCCGGTGGCGATGCTGGCTGAGTTCGGCCTCGGTCGCCTTGCGCGCGCTGATGTCGGCGATGTAGCCGTGCCACAGCACCGCGCCATCGGCTTCGGCCTGGGGCAGGGCGTCGACCTGCAGCCAGCGCTCCGGCTCGGCGGCAAACTGCAGCCGGTACTCCTGGCGCCAGGGCGAGAGGTCGCGCGCCGACTCGTCGAGCGACAGACGGTGCCGTGGCAGGTCATCCGGATGCACCGCGGCGAACAAGGGCGCAGCATCGTCAGCCACCCGCTCCGGCCCGATCCGATAGATCTCGCGCAGCGCCTCGCTGGCATACGGCACCGAGAAGTGCCCGTCGGCATGGCGGCGCAGCTCGAAGACGACGCCGGGGACGCGGCCGGCGATGCGTTGCAGCCGGTTCAGCGCCTCCTCGCGGGCCGCCGCGATGCGTGCCATGGCGGCGAGCTGCATCTGGTTCCATTCGCGCTCGCGCTGGGCACCCCGCTGCCGCGCCTCCTCCTGGGCGTCGATGAAGGCCTGGCCGCGCCGGACGATGAGCAGGAGGACCAGGAACAGCGCCGCCATCACGGCGCCGACGATGGCGAGAAACTCGTTCGAACCTTGGACCACGAGGCCCTGATTGCGCCGCGATTCGATCTCCGCGCGCACTTCGCCGGCCGCCATGATCGCGCCGATGCGCGCGGAACTCGCTTTGATCAGGCGCAGCAGGTCGGTGACATCGGCATAGACCTCGAAGACGCCGACCACCTCCCTGCCGCCGTGGCGATACACCGGGATGTAGCTGGAAATCAGGTCGCGGTTCTCGACCACGCCCTCGAAGGAGCTGAACTGGTCGCGGTGGGTCAGTTCGCTGGCCGGCCTGCCGGCGGCGGCGGCAAGCCAGCCGGCGTTCCCTGCCTTGCTCTCACCGATCTGGGCGGGTTCCGAAGAATAGATCGTCAGGCCGCGCATGTCATAGACCTTGACCTTGAACACGCCGGTGTTCTTCATCGCGGCGAAGGTCTTGCGGTCGAGGGCGGCAAACCCCGGCAGGGCACGGATGCGCGCGCCCAGCGCGGCGACGCACGCCCTGTCGGCCGCGCCCGGCATGGCCCCCGAAGCGGGTGCCGCAGGGCAGGCCTCGACGCGGATGGCCGCCAGCCTGGCGGCGAAGGGGGCAAAGTCCGAGTCCCACAAGAGGTTCACGAACAGCCGCGTCAGGGCGATGTTGGCGGCTTCCTGTTCGGCGACCAGGCTGTCGCGCCCGGCCTGCTCGGCCTGCTGCGCCAGTTCCTTGTGCTGCGCGCGCAGCGAAGCCAGTTCGCGCTGCTGCACCTCGGCAAAGAACGCCACCTCGCGCTCCTGCAGGAGAAGCAGCACGCCGCCGACCGCGATGAAGGATGCACAGGCCGCGGCGAGGTAGTAGCGGAAGAGCCGGAAGCGCGGCGGCGCGGCCGGAGTCCCCTCGATCGCGGCCGGACTCGCCGCTGATTCGATCGGCGTCATGTGCCTGCCTGCGAAAGCCGATCGAGTTCGGCGATCGAGTTGATGTTGTCAAAGGCCTCGGCCTGGTCGTCGAAATCGACTTCCACGGCTTTCAGCGACCCGTACCAGAGGCCGAGCTTGCGTCCGCCGCCGGCGAGAAAGGCATCGAGCCGCGGCCGCAACCCGCGCCGGACCAGGCAGAAGGCGCGGTGGGCGCGGTCGCCGGCGCGCGGCAC
>JALHNN010000085.1 GCA_022843505.1 Sulfuritalea sp. | reverse complement strand
CACCTTCTTCGTCCAGCAATACCGAGTACATCCAGTAGATCGATTCCGACCAGGAGTTGCATGGCGGAAGCGTAAGGTAGGGTACGCCTGTCAGCGCGACGCGATAGTGCTCGGCAGTCTCCCTCTTGCTGTCGAGAATCCACCTAATCCTTTCCATCTGAGCGCATCCGATAGCGGCCTGAAGATTGGTCATTCGGTAGTTGAAGCCTACCCATGGATGCCAGTAGCGGCGCTCGGGGTCCATGCCGTGATCGCGCAGGATCCGCATCTTGTCGGCAAGTGGGCCTGAATTGCAGACAACCATGCCACCTTCGCCGGTGGTCACGATCTTGTTTCCGTAAAAGCTGAAGCAGCCCAGATGGCCGATTCCGCCCACCGACCGCCCGTTGTACTTTGCGCCGTGCGCCTCCGCCGCGTCCTCGACGACAGTGAGGCCATGGCGTTCAGCAATTGCCATGATCTCGTCCATCTTCGCTGGCTGTCCATACAAGTGAACGACGATAATCGCCCTTGTACAGCCCGTGACTGCGCCTTCAATTAGATCAGGATCGAGGTTCCACGTCTCGAACTCGCAGTCGACGAAGACCGGGCTTGCCCCGGTATATCGGACCGCGTTGGCCGTCGCGATGAACGTTAATGAGGGAATAATTACTTCGTCGCCGGGGCCAATGTCCAGTGCCGCCAGCGCCAAATGGAGAGCTGCAGTCCCATTGCACGTGGCAATACCGTGCTCAGTCTCGCAAAAATCAGCAAAATCGTGTTCAAAGCGCCGCACGAATCGGCCTTGTGACGAGATCCAATTCGTTGCCACGCATTCGGCGAGATAGGCGGCTTCGTTACCGGCCAGCAGGGGCTTGGCCACGGGGATGTCCGGACGCGACTCGAGCACGAAGAAGTCGACCAGGCGCTGGTCGTCGTCAATCACTGGCAGATACTTGATCCGTCCACTCAGGGTTCGCAGATCCGGCGCCACTCCCTTGCGGACAAAATGAAAGTTCCGGTTCATTACCTTGGTGACCGGTATGTCAAGTGAGAGATCCTCCAGCAGATGCCTGCGGATGTCACCGTCGGTCAGCACACCCAGCAGCCGGAAGGCTTCCTCGACGACGAACAGGTTGCCGGCCCCGTTGACGTTGAGGCGGCGCATCGCATCGCGAAGATTGCTCGAACTGTGAATTGTGAGGGTCCGAAGCTGCTCGTCCAGCACCTCCGACCGTCCTCCTTTCGACTGCTCAGCGGACATTAACAGCCACCTTGCACATAAGTTCTATCGACTGGGCAGTCGCCGGTCCCGACTCGACAATGAAGTCCGTACTTTGCGGCAACTCCGCCAGCAGCGGCAGGAACCAGGCCGTCCCGTCGAAGGCGCGGTGCAAATCGGACACGCCATCATTGTCATGCAAATGCACCGCGCCTATCCGCTCGTGAGCGACGCGCACGGCATCGAAGGCGTCGAAACCCAGCGTCGTAGACGTAACCTTTAGATGCCCCACATCGAGAAGGATGCCTACTTCATCCCAAGGAAAATCGGTGTCGAATGCTTCAAAGTCCTCGGCGCCGCAGAGCAATAGCATACGGTTAATCCCGTCCGGCGCATTGAACCTTGCCAGCACGTGGTTTTCCAAAAGCAGCCTGACGCCCAGCCGCTGTGCGTCAGGAACCAGTTGTCGAACGCTGTCGCGAAAGAGTTCCATTGCCTCGCCAAGCTTCCTGCAATTCGCGGGATCTATGGCGCGTCCAAGCTGATCGGGCGATGGGTCAACAGCCATACCGGCGTGCACCGAATAGTAAGGCGAACCGATCGCGGCGCAATTCTCCATGCTGGCGCGGCAGAAGTCGATGGTACGCTGCCGGATCGTCTGATCGGCCGAGGCCAGGTTGATCACGAAGGGAATTTCCGGCGGAGGAAAATAGTTGTGCAGCAAGAATTGTCCGGGGGTGCCATCGCTGGCTGTCTGTCTCGCCTGATCCAGTAGCCACAGCGCGTCCTCGCGGCCAATACCACCTCCAAGCTCGAGCTTCGCCTGGTCCGGCAGGCCACCTGCCTGTCGCATCGCTTGGACCCCAAGCCGGCCCAATGCCAGGGTTGATACATAAACGTTTCTCATGAGTTTTCCCCGTTTCCGGCGACCAGAGCGCGGAGATCGAAGTACGCCCCTGATGGGATGTTCTCGATTACCGTCCTTCCCACCAGCAATTCGGCATCCGCCGCGCGGACGCCCCACAACGGCCGCCTAAACAGAATATCCTGGTCCGCAATCACCGAGCCGGCCGGAAGATCGCGAGCAGCGACGCAGCCGCGACGCATGTTGCGCAAGTTCAGCCTTTCGCGCTCGCAGGGTTCCTTGAGGCCCTTGCCCAGCGCCTGGATCGCCCGCCTGACGGTCGAAGCATAGGCGGCGAATTCATGCGGCTCGACTGAAGAAGACTGGTCCGGTCCCGGCAGGCGCCGATCGAGCGTAAAATGTTTTTCGAATATCCGCGCCCCCAGCGATGCAGCTACCACGGCAGCCATCGCATCCTCGGTATGGTCCGAATATCCGACCGGAACCCCGAAGGCATTTGCCATCAGGGGAATCGCGCCTAGATTGGCGTCTTCCAGCCGCGATGGATAGTCGGTCGTGCACTGCAGGAGCGTGAGCGACGCAAACCCGGCGGGTGGGTGGGCCGTTGCTGTTTTGCGTGTCTCGCGGATGCATTGCACCGCCTCGGCTACCTCCGCCAGAGTCGCCATTCCGGTTGACAGCAGAATCGGCTTCCCCGTTCTGGCCACCCGCGCAAGAAAGATGGTTTCGACCAACTGACCTGAGGCGACCTTGTAGGCAATCACGCCGACTTGTTCCAGCAGCGCCACATCGCGCGGACCGTAAGGCGTCGACAAGAACACCAGACCGGCTTCTCGGCAAGCGTTTGCGATTTTCGGCCAAGCCTCATCGGGCAGTTCGAGCTTGCGCAGCATCTCGAGCTGCGACTCGCGGCGATCCGTGGTCTCCAATTGGTAGGCCGCCTTCGGCGCAGATGCCGAAGCCACCTCGTCTGCGCGGAACGTCTGGAACTTGATGCAGTCGGCACCAGCCTGCTTGGCCGCCACAACCAGTTGTAGCGCCATCTCCACCGAGCCGTTGTGGTTCACTCCGGCCTCGGCAATGAAGATTACGCGATCATCTGTCGGGTTCATTAGTGCTCTCCTATACGGCGCTTGGTCTCGCATCCGAGCCAGCTTGGTCCGCATATCTGGCACCGCCCGCTTGCAGGTCGCGAGTCACCCTCGCCCCCATACCCACGAACGCGCCGTCGCCTATCGTCACGCCGTCCCGGATCACCGCTCCACTGCCTATGAAGACGCCATCGCCAATCCGGCAGTTGCCATTCACCAAGGCACCGGTAGAGACATGACAGTGATTGCCTATCGTCACGCCATGTTCCAGCAATGCCCGCGAGTTGATGATGCAGTTGTCGCCAACGACGGCGCCAGGACCGACGATCGCCATTTCCATGATCAGAGCGCCTATCCCGAGTGTGGCTGAAGCAGAGACGTAGGCAGATGGAGCGGCGAAGCTGGGAAGCTCGGCAGCCAGTGAGGTCAGTTTTTCGAACAGGGTCTTGCGGGCCGACACAGACCGGATCTGTCCGATTGCGATCAGGAATGCGGCTCCGCCCGCGATAAGGCCAGGGATTGAGTCATCCGTTCCAATCACGGGAATTCCGCCGACGCTGCCCCGACCGAAGTCGGGTCTTTCCAGAATCCCCTTCACGACAAACCGCCTGTCGGCTCGAATTGCATCGAGACAAGACAAAGCATGGCCGCCACCACCGATCAGCACCAGCGATCTTGGGCCAGTGCTCATTCAAGCGGCCGCGCGTGGCATGGCGGCGCCATCATGGGCTGTCCCACGTTCCCCCTGCAGCGACGATACCCTGTTGTACCAGTCTTCGGACAGAATCAGTTCATCATGGGTGCCTTGCTCCACGATGCGCCCACCTCGAAGTACCGCGATCTGGTCCGCACTGCGAATTGTCGACAGGCGATGCGCAATGACGACCACTGTGATTGCTCCTGTGATTCTGAGTTTCTCGATCGCCTCGTGCACGCCTCTCTCGGTCTCCGAATCGAGAGCACTGGTCGGTTCGTCGAGAATCAGGATCTCCGGCAATTGCAGCAACGCTCTTGCCAACGCCAATCTTTGCCTTTGCCCTCCAGAGAGCCGCGCACCGCGCTCTCCGAGTTGCGCGTTGAGCTGACCGTCAAGGCCGCGCACAAAATCGCCGGCCTGGGCCATCTCCAGCGCAGCCCAAAGTTCGCTTTCGACCGCTCCGGGCCTTGCGAATCTGAGGTTATTCGCGACCGTGTCGTCGAGTATCACGGCGTCTTGCGAAACCACGCCAACCGCTGTCCGCAGCGTAGCGATCTCGAACTGCGCACCGTCGACCCCGTCGTACAGGATGCGGCCGGCACTCGGAGTCCGCAGACGCGGAATCAGATCGGCAAGCGTGGTCTTGCCGGCACCCGAAGGGCCCACCAGGGCAGTCACCTTTCCTGCAGGGATGGTCAGATCGATCCCGTCGAGCGCCGGGGAGTTAGCGCCCGGATGAACGAAACGCACAGCCTCGAAGCGGATCGAGTCGCGCACTCCCGCGAACCGCATCGTGCCGGCGCAACGCTCCCTGGCACCATGGGCTTCGGCATATCCACTCAGCAATGCCCGCAGGCTTCCAGAGCAGGCCAGGTAGGTCTGCCGTGACTTCATGACTTCCTTCGCCAGCGGCAACAAGCGCAGCAGAATCAGCACAAAAATGCCTACCTCAGCAAGGGTCATGCCGAATACCACGATGGCGAGATACAAGATCGCACCTCCCGAGATCAGGACCACCGGTTCCATGATCAGATCGACGCTCGCCACGCCTCGGGTCAGCGTCGTCAGTCGCTGTGCGACATCCTGCGAAGCCGACCTGACTCGAAGGCCTTCGCGCTTTGCGCAGACCGTAAGCTTGGTGAGACGAAAGGCGTTCAGTCGCTCCAATGCCAGCCGAGAGTAGCGGTCGTTCGCCTCTGTCGCGGCGCGGCTGTCACCCCGCATATGGCGAACAACCCGCGATACGGTCACCGCGGATATGCCAAGAAAGACCACCGCGAGGAAGGTCAGTGGTGCCGACAGCCAAAGCAGCACAAGGGAGAGACCAACGCAGACGGTCAGGTTCGCAGTAAGGGCGAACAAAGCTCCAAAGCAGCCGGACGCGCGTTGCACCTCCGTAGTAAGCACATTCATCATTCCGCCACTTGATAGCCGCAAGTAGGATCCGTAATCCATCGCAAGGTAGGCTTCGAACAACCTACTCCGGGTGCGATGCTGCATCTCCTGACTCAGCCAACCGGAATATACCTGTCGGGCATAGATCAGCACGACGCGGATCAGCATCACGCCAATGGCAGAGACGACGAGAACCACCAGATTGGGCACCAAGCCCAGTGTTTGGTAGGCTTGCACGAGGTACTTCCACATCGGCGAAGTCTGCGCCAGAAGTTCAGGGGTCTGCCCCTTCTCCACGAAATCCAGCACGGGCAGCAGGCTGGCCATCCCGAACCCCTCGAACATGGCTGCGGCCAGCGTCAGTGCCAGGTAAGCCCAAAGCTGCCGCGCCGTAAGTCCAAACAACCGCCAGTTCTTGATCGCCTCCAATTGAATAGTCCTCCTGCCCGCGACCGGCTTCAGGTCAAATCCTCGGATGGAAGCAGAAGCTGGAGCGTCGCGGGGTCTCCCCGCTTGGCATGACGCATGGCGCGCTTTCCGAGCAGGCAGTCGTAGTGCCTCGGATGCAATCCGCCGCCCGGTCGCACAACTCGCAAATTCTCTTTGCTGAGAACTTCACCCGGAGCGATGTCTTTCGCGACATAGATGGAGCGGCGAAACTGCAGCGAAGCACGTTCCGCGGCGGTCGCGCCATAACTGACCTGCCCCAGCCCGAGCCAACCTCTCTGCGTCTCGTCGACCAGCAGCCTGAACTCTGCCGGTTCTAGGGAGAATGCCGAGTCTACTCCGCCATCGGCACGGCTCAGCGTGAAATGCTTTTCGATTACCGTAGCCCCGAGTGCCACCGCAGCCACCGAAACGCCGACGCCCACAGTATGGTCCGACAATCCTACTTCGCAAGCAAACATTTCACGCAGGTGTGGGATAGTACGCAAATTGCTGTCGGACGCACTAGCCGGGTAGGTGCTGGTGCATTTTAGAAGTACCAGGTCGCGATTGCCGGCCTCGCGCACCGTATCTACCAATTCGTCTAGCTCCGCGACACTCGCCATCCCCGTCGACACGATCAGCGGCTTCCCTGTCGCGGCAACTTTTCTCAAAAGCGGAATGTCATTGTTTTCGAACGATGCGATCTTGTAGCAGGGACTGCCAAGGCTTTCGAGAAAATCGACCGCGGTTTCGTCGAATGGAGTCGAAAAGGCGATCATTCCGCGTTTGCGCGCATGCTCGAAGATTGCGGAATGCCACTCCCATGGCGTGAACGCCTCCTGGTAGAGCTGGTAAAGCGACTTGCCAGCCCAGAGACTGCCGGGATCCCGGATCGTGAACTCCTCGCGTCCGCAATCAAGGGTCAAGGTATCAGCGGTATACGTCTGAATCTTCAGTGCCGTCGCGCCCGCGGCGGCAGCGGCGTCGACGAGTTCGAGAGCGCGCGTCAGGGACTGATTATGATTGCCGGACATCTCGGCGATGATGAACGGCGCTTCGTGGACTCCAATGTTCCGATTCTCTATCTTCATGGTTCGCAACCTGCGTGGCGTCTGGAAAGGGCCCTCGCAGCATTGCCATCGTGGCGAAACTCGATCACGCCTTGTGCTGCGCCAGTCTGGTGAAATCCCAATTCCCCGAACACCTTGCGGGAGGCTTGATTGGAGCTCTTGACGCGAGCGATATAGCCTGCGCGAGGATGTCGCACGGCATGCCAGTCGAGAGCCAGAGCAAGCATCCTTCTTCCCAGTCCAATGCCGCGGAAATCAGCCGCGACGGAATAGCCTATGGCCCAGCCCGCCGTGCTGCGTTCGAATCTCACCATCCCCACGGCGGTACCGACAGCAAGATCGGCAATCAGCAGGCAGCAGTTCTCCGGGTCATCGAGCCGACGCCGAAACCAGGCATGGTGTTCCGGCCCCGATATCTGCGCCCCATAAAATCCATTGGAACGTACCAACGGGTCGTTTGCCCACTGCAGCAACAATTTTTCGTCGGATTGTCGGATGGAACGCAAGCGAAGATCGACCTCACCACCGTCGAGCAAGGCTGACATGACTCGTCGTGCTCCCATTCCGTCCACAAGGGCCATGGCCTTTCCGGACATGGCTTCGAGTCCGTCGCCGGAGAGGGCAGTGTCGATCAGGACGGCGAGCCGTGCTTCATCCATGGACTCCACGTCGCCGAGCCAGCTCGCGGCCCCCGCGGCTTCGAGTTGCTTCGCCACCGCGCGCTGATTTTCCGCGAGCGTAAGCACCAAAGAGGGCAATCCAAGGCAGCATCGTTCCCAGCTGGTTGTTCCGCCACCACCAATTGCCAGATCGACAGCGCCCATCAATGGCGCGAGGCTCGGCAGATCGAAATGTACTGTTGTCCGGCCCATTCGGCTGGCCAGTTCCTCTGCCACATTCCGGCCTTTGTAACTTGGGCCGAGTACCACATCCGTTTGGACGTCCCCGCGTGGAATTGACGCCAGCGCGCGCATTACCTTGCTGGTCGCATCCGCCGGATCGGCACCGCCGAAGGTCACCAGCACCCGCCGCACGGGTCCCCGCCGCACCTTTGTCTGGCGGCGCAGTGCCTCATATTCCGGAGAGAGGAGCGCAAATCGCGGTCCCAGCAGCAATCGGCAGTCCCTCCCGACTAGTTTGCGGTAGGCCACCTCCGTTGCACCCGACGAGTTCTGATCGAGCAGCAGATCGCATTCGTGTTCCCGACCTGGAGAATCGTCGATAACCATCAGTCGGCGGCAATGCGAACGCAGCGCGCGCTGCCATTCCACACCGAGATCATAATGGTCAAGCACGATCCAATCGGCAATACCTATGTCGCGCACAGCCTGGATCGTCAGAGCTGCATCGCCGACCTCACCATGCGACCCGGACCCCAGCGGAATCAAGCGAAAACCGAGCCGTTCCAACCAGTCGCAGCGATCGCCAGGCTGGCGTCGGGATGCAAAAGCTGTTTCGGCACCCAACGCCCGCAGTTGGGTCGCCAAAGCAACGCATCGCGAGAGGTGGCCGCTGCCGATCTTTGCTGACGCGTCGGCGCGAAACACGATCTTCATGGATTCCAAAGCGGTAGGAGACTCATGCCGCGCGCACTTGTTCGCCCTCCATCGGCCGGGCCTCCACGAAGTACTCGTCGATCACAGAGGTGTCGGGCACGGTAATGCCTCCTGCACAAGCCTCGGCCAGGCGTGCTTCGTCGAATTCGATCAGGTTGCGTTCGTCGAACCAGGCCGGAACCATCTCGCATCGCCGGGCCACGGCTTCGTAGATCGGTCGATACCAGCGGGTATCCTCA
>JALHNN010000084.1 GCA_022843505.1 Sulfuritalea sp. | reverse complement strand
AGGCGCCCGAGCAGCGCCAGCAGCAGGCGCGCCACGGCGGCGGCGAAAGCCAGCGCGACAAGAAAACCGGCGAGCACCACCAGCCCCAGGCGCAGGTCGTCGGCCATCCACAGCATCAGCCCGGCCAGCACCAGGCCGCCGAGCAGGTAGGCACCGACCGAGGCCGGCTCGGCGCCCGCCCATTCGCGACGCATCACGCGCAAGGTCGGCACACGCTTGAGGCGCAGCAGGGGCGGCAGGGCGAAGCCCGCGACCAGCGTCAGGCCCACGGCGATGCCATGGCCCAGCGGCAGCAGCGAGGGTGCCGGCAGGCGGGTCACCAGCAAACCGGCCAGCATCTGCTCGAGGCCGGCCTGGACAAGAAAGCCCAGGGCGCAGCCGGCCAGCGTGGCGAGCAGGCCGAAGATCAGGAACTCGCCGCCGTGGATCAGCAGCAGCTGGCGCGAGGAGGCCCCCATGCAGCGCATCACCGCGCAACCGTCGAGGTGGCGGCGCAGGTAGCGCTCGGCGGCCAGGGCCACGGCGACGGCGGCGAGGATCACCGCCAGCAGCGCCGCCAGGCGCAGGAAGCGCTGGGCGCGCTCGGTGACGTTGCGGATTTCGGGACGCGCGTTGTCCAGGCTTTCCATGCGTTCGCCGCGCCCCAGCCGTTCCTTGGCCCAGGCGGCAAAGGCGGCGACCGCCGGCACCTCACCGGCGAAATGCTGGCGATAGACGACGCGGCTGCCCGGCTGGATCAGGCCGGTGGCCGGCAGGTCGGCGAGATTGATCATCAGCCGCGGTGCCAGGGCGAAGACGTTCATGCCGCGATCGGGCTCCAGGGTCAGCACCGGTCCGCTCTTCACGCTGATCCGTCCCAGCGCCACTTCGCTGCCGCCGTTCAGCGCCAGGGTGCCGGCCAGGCGTTCGTCGGGCCAGCCCTCCCCCGGCGCCGGCACGCGCGCGATCGTCTCGTCCGGCGCATTCAGTTGCGGCGCCACGCGCAGGCTGCCGCGCAGCGGGTAGCCCGCGGAGACGGCCTTGACCTCGGCCAGCACCGAGGCATCGCCGCGCGACACCATGCTCGGGAAGCTGGCGCTCTCGGCCACGCGCAAGCCGCGTGCCGCGGCCTCGCGGCGAAACTCGTCCGGCCAGGGATGGTCGGCGATCAGCAACAGGTCACCGCCCAGCAACTGGTGCGACTGCAGGCGCAAGGCCTGCTCGACGCGGTCGGTGAGGAAGCCGACGCTGGTCAATGCCGCCACAGCGAGCATCAGGGCGACGCCGAGCACGGTGAGCTCGCCGGCGCGCCAGTCGCGGGCAAGCATGCGCAGTGCCAGGCGGAGGGACGATGCGATCACCAGGCGCGCATCCGTTCGATGGCTTCCTCGACGCGGTCGAGGGCGATCACCTCGAGGCCCTTGATCGCCTGCTTCGGCGCGTTGGCCTTCGGCACCAGGGCATGGCTGAAGCCGAGCTTGGCGGCTTCCCTGAGGCGCTCCTGGCCGCGCGGCGCCGGGCGTATCTCGCCGGCCAGGCCGACCTCGCCGAAAACCACCAGCTTCCCCGGCAGCGGCTTGTTGCGCAGCGACGAGACGATCGCCAGCAGCACCGCGAGATCGGCCGCCGGCTCGGCGATCTTGACGCCGCCGACGGCATTGACGAAGACGTCCTGGTCGCCGCAGAGGATGCCGGCATGCCGGTGCAATACCGCCAGCAGCATCGCCAGGCGGTTCTGTTCCAGGCCGACCGTCAGGCGGCGCGGGCTGGGCGCCAGCGAGGCGTCCACCAGGGCCTGGATCTCGACCAGCAGCGGCCGCGTGCCCTCCTGTGTACACAGCACGCAGGAGCCGGCGACGTCGAGCGAGTGTTGCGAGAGGAACAGCGCGGACGGGTTGGCGACGCCGCGCAGCCCCTTCTCGGTCATGGCGAAGACGCCCAGTTCGTTGACCGCGCCGAAGCGGTTCTTCACCGCGCGCACCAGGCGGAATGCGGAGTGCGTGTCGCCCTCGAAATACAGCACGGTATCGACCATGTGCTCGAGCACGCGCGGGCCGGCCAGGCTGCCTTCCTTGGTGACGTGCCCGACCAGGATCACGCAGGTACCCGACTGCTTGGCGAAGCGCGTCAGCTGCGCCGCGCATTCGCGCACCTGGGCCACTGAGCCCGGCGCCGATTGCAGGGCATCGGACCAGACCGTCTGGATCGAGTCGATCACCGCCACGGCCGGACGCTGCTCGACGAGGACGGAAAGTATCTTCTCGGCGTTGATCTCGGCCAGCAGGTTCATGCCGGCGACATCGAGCTGTAGGCGCTGGGCGCGCAGCGCGACCTGTTCACCCGACTCCTCGCCCGAAACATAGAGTACCTTCTGACCGGATTGCGCCAGGCGCGCCAGGGCCTGCAGCAGCAGGGTCGACTTGCCGATACCGGGATCGCCGCCGATCAGCACCACGCCGCCGGCCACCAGGCCGCCGCCGAGGACGCGGTCGAATTCCTCGACGCCGGTAGGCTGGCGCGTTTCCTCCCGCGGCCGGATGGCGGCCAATGCCTGCACGCCGGCGGTGCCGCCGAGCGCCGGAAAGCTGCGCACCGCCGCCGGAGCGCTGTCGATGATGGCCTCGACCAGAGTGTTCCACTGCCCGCAGCCCGGGCACTGGCCCTGCCATTTCGGCGAGCTTGCGCCGCACTCGGTGCACGAATACTGTGTCTTTGCCTTCGCCATGCGCTTCGCCGGCCAGCCTGCCGCCGGCTAGTCGATTTCCTCGATCGGCACGCGCGCCGCCAGGGCGCAGAAGAGTTCATAGGCCACCGTGCCGGCGGCACGAGCGACCTCGTCGGCCGCCAGGTGCATCGCCCCGGCACCGCCCCACAGGGTCACCGTGGCGCCAACGCCGACTTCCGCGGGAAATTCCGTCAGGTCGACGCAGATCTTGTCCATTGAGACCCGGCCCAGGGTGCGCGTGCGGCGTCCGGCGACGACCACCGGCGTGCCGGTCGGCGCATGCCGCGGATAGCCGTCGGCATAACCGCAGGCGACAATGCCGACGCGCATCGGCCGGTCGGCGACGAAGCTGCTGCCGTAGCCGACCGTGTCGCCGGAAACCAGATCGCGCACCGCGATAAGCTCGCTCTCGAGCGTCATCACCGGCAGCAGACCGATCTGTGCCGCGGACTCCATCGCCGGATACGGCGACGACCCGTAAAGCATGATCCCCGGCCGCACCCAGTCGGCATGCGACTCGGGGAAGCGCAGGATCGCCGCCGAATTCGCCAGCGAGGCGGGCAGCGCGCGCCGTCCCGCCATGGCGGCGAAGCGCTGCATCTGCGCGGCGATGCCGCGCGGTTCGTCGGCATCGGCGAAATGCGTCATCAGGGTCACGGATTCCAGGCAGTCGGCGGCCACCAGGCGATTAAGGACCGCGTCGAATTCCTCGCCGTCGAAGCCGAGCCGATTCATGCCGGTGTTGAGCTTGAGGTAGACCGGCTGGCGCCGCGGCAGGCGGGAATCGATCAGCGCATCGACCTGCCAGCGCGTATGCAGAACGGGAATCAGTTCGAGTTCGGCGTAAAGCGCGAGGTCGTCGGCCTGGTAAGGCCCTTCCAGCATCAGGATGGGATGGCGGAACCCGGCCTCGCGCAGCTCCAGCGCGCCTTCCAGCTCGACCAGGGCAAAGCCGTCGGTAACCTCCTCCAGCGCCCTGGCGGCGCCGGCCAGTCCGTGCCCGTAGGCGTCGGCCTTGACCACGCTCCAGATGCGCGACTGCCCGGCGTGCTGCCTGACCACGCCATGGTTGTGGCGCAGCGCGCTCCAATCGAGGCGGGCGCGAACGGGGCGAACCATGCTCAGTCTCCGCCGACGCGCGCGCGGCCTATGGCGATCATGATGGGAGCACTACCCTAGACCGGCTTCTTGGCGATCAGCGCGCGCAGCCTGGCGGAAGCGAATTCAACGAAGGTGGCCACCAGTCGGGAGCGGAACTTTTCCTTGGGATAGACCATGGACAGCGTTCGTATCAGGCGCGGCTTGAGCGGAATGGCGACGATGTCGCCCAGGCGCTGTTCCTTGCTGACGGAAGCGCGCGAGGCGATGGCAAAACCCAGCCCGGTCTGCACCACGCCGTTGAGCGCGATCGGGCTGCCGAGCTCCATGACCACGTTCATCTGGTCGATGGCGACACCGGCGCTGCGCAGGTAGTTCTCGGTGAATTCGCGCGTGCCGGAACCCGGCTCGCGGGATATGAAGGGGTGCTCCAGTAGCTTCTGCGGCGTCAGTTCCTTGTGGCGGGCCAGCGGAAAGCGCGGATGACAGATAACTACCAGTTCGTCGTCGCAACAGACGTCGCATTCGAGGTTCGGTTCGTGCGACAGCGACTCGATGAAACCGATGTCGATGGTGTGTTCCAGCACGCGATTCTCGATCGACTCGGAATTGCCGACGATCAGCCGCGAACGGACGTTGGGATAGGTCGATTTGAATTCGCCGAGAATGCCCGGCAGCATGAACTCGGCGATGGTGGTCGAGGCACCGACCATCAGCGATCCGCCGATCTCGCCGGTGAGTTCCGACAGGCGCACGTCCATCTCGGAAGCCAGGCCGAGGATCTTTTCCGCATAGCCGAGCACCACGTCGCCCGCCGGGGTCAGCGCGATCTTTCCATGCCCGCGGTCGAACAGTCGGGTATTGAAATGCTCTTCCAGCTGCTTGATCTGGAAGGTAACGGCCGGCTGCGTCATGAAAAGAACCTCGGCCGCCTTGGTAAACGACAATTGTTTGGCCACCGCATGAAACACCTGAAGCCGCCGATCGGCCATAAATTCCCCCTTTTAACCCGATTAATTGCCTGACCGCATTATTCAATCACAAATGAGTCCCCATGAGCACAATTTATCCGCCCTGCCGCACTGCAGCATAACGGTAGCGTCATACCTTTCGTGATATAAACCGTGACCTTCAAGCACGGCCACGGCATCGGCCCAGTAAATGAGCGCAGGTTTCTACATCATCATGGCGGCGCAATTTTTCTCCGCGCTTGCCGACAATGCGCTGTTGATCGCCGCCATCGCCATCCTGCGCGACATGCGCGCGCCGGCGGAATACGAACCCCTGCTGAAGACCTTCTTCACGGTGTCCTATGTCGCGCTGGCGGCCTTCGTCGGCGCCTTCGCCGACTCGATGCCGAAATGGTGGGTGATGTTCATCAGCAACGGCATCAAGATCTTCGGCTGCTCGCTGATGTTTTTCGACGTCCATCCCCTGCTCGCCTATGCCGTCGTCGGCCTGGGCGCGGCAGCCTACTCGCCGGCGAAGTACGGGATCCTTACCGAGTACCTGCCGCATCGACTGCTGGTGGTGGCCAATGGCTGGATCGAGGGCCTCACGGTCAGCGCCATCATCCTCGGCGTGGTGCTGGGCGGCGCGCTGATCAAGCCGGAAATCGCCCACGGGCTCCTGAGCCTGGATTTCCCCGCGATCGAGACCGGCGTCGACACCGTCGCGGAAATGAACCTGGCCATCATCGGCGCGCTTTACCTGATCGCCGCCGCATTCAACCTGTATGTGCCGGATACCGGCGTCGACCACAAGCCGCTGAAGCGGAACCCGGTCTATCTGTTCCACGAGTTCAACCACTGCCTGAAACTGCTGTGGCGCGACAAGCTGGGCCAGATCTCGCTGGCGGTAACCACGCTGTTCTGGGGAGCCGGCGCCACGCTGCAGTTCATCGTCCTCGAATGGGCGCGCGTCGCGCTCAACCTTGACTTGTCGAAGGCCAGCATGCTGCAGGGCATCGTCGCCATCGGCGTGGCCATCGGCGCGGTGCTGGCGGCGAAGTGGATCACCCTGCGCAAGTCGGTGCGCGTGATCCCGCTGGGCATCGCGATGGGCGTCGGCGTGCTGGTAATGATCGTGGTGCGAGACTTCTGGGTGGCCGCGCCGCTACTGGTCCTGATCGGCATGGCTTCGGGCTTCTTCGTCGTGCCGATGAACGCGCTGTTGCAGCATCGCGGCCACATCCTGATGGGTGCCGGACATTCGATCGCGGTGCAGAACTTCAACGAGAACCTGTCCATCCTCATCATGACCACCGGATATTCGCTACTGATCCGGGCCAACCTGCATATCTATTGGATCATCGCGCTGTTCGGCCTGCTGGTCGCGGGCACCATGTGGCTGGTGAAGCTGCGCCACGAAATGAACCAGCGCCAGCGCGACGACGTCGCCCATCTCGAGGACGTCTCCCACCACTGAGTTTGGGTTCGCCTGCCGTGTGACGGGACGCGCCATTGAAATGGCGCGCCGACAGGGCTCAAGGCGCCTTCAGGCGGCCCATCGTGGCGCGCATGAAGCAAAGATCCTCCCACGCCTTGGCCTTGTCGGGCAGGTTGCGCAGCAGGTAGGCGGGATGGTAGGTCACGACCACCGGGATGCCGCCACGGTCGTGCAGGCGGCCGCGCGCCGCGGCAATCTTGATCTCTCCGCCGAGCAGGGTCTGCGCTGCGGGACGCCCCAGGGCAATGATCAGCCGGGGCCGGATCAGCGCGATCTGGCGCTCCAGGTAAGGCCGGCAGGCGTCCAACTCGGCCGCTTCCGGAGTGCGGTTCTCGGGCGGACGGCATTTCACCGCATTCGCGATATAGACATCGTCGCCGCGGCGCAGGCCGATTGCCGCCAGCATGTTGTCGAGCAGCTTGCCGGCCTGGCCGACGAAGGGTTCACCGCGCAGGTCCTCTTCGGCACCCGGTCCTTCGCCGACGAACAGCCAGTCGGCCGTCACGTCGCCGACACCGAGCACCGCCTGCCTGCGCGCGGCGCAGAGTCCGCACTTGCGACAATCGCGCACCTCGGCGGCCAGGCCGTCCCAGTCGCCCGCAGGCGCTGCCGAGGCCGGCACCTCCGGTGCCGCGACGGGCTGGGGAGCAACCACGGACTCGGCCGCCGGTGCGGCCGCGCGCAGCTTCCACAACGGGCCCAGGCCCATCTCGCGCAGCATCCTTGCGCGGCCCGGGCTCACAGATCGCGCGCCATGACGATGGCGTCCTCGCGGCCGCTCCTGGCCGGATAGTAGCCGCGACGCCGTCCGATCTCGGCAAAGCCATGGCGACGGTAGAGGGCCAGCCCCGGGGCATTGCCGGAACGCACCTCGAGCAGCATCCGCGTCGCACCCCAGCCCCCGGCTTCAGCGAAGAGCTGCCGCAGCAGCGCGGACCCGCGCCCGCCACGCTGCAGTTCCGGCAGGATGGTGATGTTGAGCAGGTGGGCTTCGTCAGGAGCCCGCATCATCACCGCATAACCGGTCATGCGGCCCTCCTCGCGCGCCACCCAGGCCCCATGGCCCGCGGCAAGCGAGTCGGCAAAGTTTCCCGCCGTCCAGGGAAACTCGTGGCAGCGCCCCTCGGCGTCCACCACGGCAGCGATATCCGAGGGCAGCATTGCGGCATAGTCCGTCGTCATCGTGCGCCGCCGCGCGCCAGTCGTTCGGCGGTGGTCAGCGCCACCTTGTCGCGCACATAGATCGGTTGCGCGGCTGCGGCGGCCAGGCCCCGGCCCGCGCCAAAGCGCGGCGCGGCGAGGCGCAGCACCGCGGCGGCGGTGGGATACACGTCCGGGCAAACCCCCGCCAGGTCGGACTTGCGCACCCGCAACTGCTGGCCATGGACGTCAAATCCGTCGCCCGCGCCCCACATGCCCCCCTGCACCGGCACCGGCGCGGCGGACGGCACGACGCATGTCGGCGCCATCAGCTCGATGACCACTTCTCCCGCGACCTGGTAGGCGGCGGAGTAGATTTCGTTCATCCGCGCATCGAGGCAGGTCCAGACACGGTCCTGCCCGCTGGCCAGGGCCAGGGCTTCGAGAGTCGAAACCGGGACGACCGGGATGTCGAGACCCCAGGCCAGCCCCTGCGCCACGCCGCAGGCGAGACGCAGGCCGGTGAAGCCGCCTGGCCCGGCGCCGAAGGCGACGCCGTCGACCTGCGCCAGCACGACACCCGCCTCCGCGAGCAACTCGCCCGCCCACGGCAATACGCGCTCCGAGCCGCCATTGGCGACTTCGCCGCTGCGCTCGATCAGTTCGCCGTCTTGCCAGAGGGCGACCGACAGCCGCCGGGTAGCCGTTTCAAAAGCCAATAGACGCATGGAATTTCCGGCGCCGGCCGGTCCCTACTTGCGGCTGCCGAGGATGCCGCGCAGCGTTTCCTGGATGTCGGCCGGGATCAATACCGTCTTGGCATTGTCCGACTTGGCCAGGTTGCCGATCGCCTGGATGTACTTCTCGCCCAGCATGTAGCGCATCGGCGCATCCTCGGCACCGATCGCCACGGCTACGCGGCGGATCGCCTCGGCAGAGGCCTCGGCCAGCGTCACCTGCGCTTCGGCGGACAGCCGCGCCGCCTGCAACTGGGCCTCGGCATTGAGAATGGTCGCCTGCTTGGTGCCCTCGGCCTTGGTTACCATGGCCTTGCGTTCGCGCTCGGCCGAGGCCTGCGCTTCCATCGCCTTCTGCATCGACTCGGAGGGATTGATGTCCTGGATCTCGACCGACTTCACGGTCAGGCCCCAGTCGATGGCTTCGTC